>JAHHTV010000004.1 GCA_020024395.1 Anaerotignum sp.
ATATGACAGGTGATGGCTGTCAGTGTTCTTTGCGTTGTGAATTAAGTGATGTGGATATGGAAAAAATTCTGTTTGCTGACACATTGCTCCCCACGGAACAACCCATAGAAACAGGTGACAATATATGAATGATGGTTTTTGGGTTGCAAACTTCTACCACCAATTACAACCAAAACATGACAATGAAAAGCTATTTTTCTCCTGTCTTTGTTTTGGGCCATTGGAAGCTATCACATATGGCATAGATACAGAAGGCAAACTATATCAAAAACATACATATCCCAACAATTTTGATGAAAATGACCTGCAATGCCACATACGATATTTACAAAAAGAAGATATGTTGGCAATATTGGAACAAGAAATCAAAATTTGTCACTCAGAAAACCAAACACAATTTATCTCCCGTTTACAACAAATACAAAAAAACCTACAACCATACTAAAATCAAAAAAGGCATATACCTTTCAAATCCAAGTATATGCCTTTTTGTTATGGATATTTTTCCTCAAACAAATATCCATGATATTTTATTTTATTTTTTTCGCATTGCATTGCAAATTGCCAATACAGCCACACCCACATCTGCAAATACAGCCAGCCACATAGTAGACATACCAATGGCAATCAGCAGAAGCATAATCACTTTCACTCCTAATGCAAATATAATATTTTGTAATACAATTTTTCTCGTGTTTTTCGCAATACGCAAACCGACTTGCAGTTTTGCAATATCATCATCCATCAACACAACGTCAGCCGCTTCAATCGCCGCATCTGAGCCGATTGCCCCCATTGCAATCCCTACATCTGCACCTGCCAACACGGGGGCATCGTTAATACCATCGCCCACAAATGCTGTTCTGGATTTTGGATTTTGTTTTTTTAGTATTTCTTCCAATTTTGTCACCTTATCTTGTGGCAACAATTCTGCATAAATGCGGTCAATGCCAAGTGTATGCCCAATTCTTTCAGCAGTTTCTTTTCTGTCACCAGAAAGCATCACAAGCTCTTTTATGCCATATTTTTTCAAATTTTGCAACGCTTCTTTACAATTTTCTTTAAGTGTATCATCTACCACCAAATACCCCAAATATTGATTGTCTGCTGCTACATATACCACAGAACCCATACCATCATATTTTTGATATGCAATGCCCATTTCTTCCATCAAACGGTTGTTGCCCACTGCCATTTGTTTGCCATCTACTTGATATAAAATACCAAAACCGCCTTTTTCTTTATAATCAGAAACATCTTGTGGCATTTGGTTTGTTGTCTGCGTATATTTTGCCACAATGGCTTTTGCAATCGGGTGATTTGACATTGCTTCACCTGCTGCTACCAATGTCAACATGGTTTCGTCACCTTCCATTTTTGTGACAGCAAATTCTCCTTTTGTGAGTGTACCAGTTTTATCAAACACAATACAATCTGTGTGGCAAAGTGCATCTAAATAGTTTCCGCCTTTTACCAATATCCCATTTTTTGATGCCGCACCAATACCGGCAAAATAGCTCAATGGCACAGAAAGCACCAATGCACAAGGACAAGAAACAACCAAAAACATCAATGCACGCCCAAACCAAACGGATAACATACCATATCCCAATAAAGGCGGTATAAACGCAAGCAACACTGCCAAAACCACCACAGTCGGTGTATATACTCTTGCAAATCTTGTAATAAATTTTTCTGTTTTCGATTTTTTCCCTGCGGCATTTTCCACCAATTCTAATATTTTCATCACTGTGGACTCACCAAAAGGCTTTGTTACTTCTATTTGCAACAAACCATCTTGATTGATACAACCACTCAAAACGGGGCTGCCTATATCTACACGACGAGGAACTGCCTCACCCGTCAATGCAACGGTATCCAACATTGCCCAACCAGATGTTACCACACCGTCCAGTGGAATTTTCTCTCCTGCCTTAACTTGTATTTTATCACCTTTTTTGATATATTCTGGTGCAACTTGTGTCACATTGCCATTCTCATCTATCAAATTTGCATAATCTGGACGTATATCCATCAAAGAAGTAATTGACTTTCTGGAACGTTTGACTGCATAGTCTTGAAATGCTTCCCCAACCTGATAAAACAGCATAACAAATACAGCTTCTGGCATTTCATCAATCGCCATTGCCCCGATTGTAGACAATGACATCAAGAAATTTTCATCAAACACTTGCCCTTTTGCAATATTTTTGATTGCCCGCCAAAGTACATCATATCCAAATATCAAATATGCGACCAAAAACAATGGCACTTGCCACATGCCTTCTATCAAATTTGCTGCCACAAAAAACAATATCCCAATCACAAAACGACAAACTGTTTTTTTGATATCACCATGTTCTTCATGTGCGTCGTGTGTATGTGCATGGCAGCCATCTGCCCCGCAACAGCAGCAATCATGGGTATGTGGTTGTACTTTCTTTTGCGTTGTCACTTCTACTTCAGGTTCATATTTGTGTACTGTTTTCTTTACTTTATCAAATACAACATCTTCTGTTGCATTTTCTTGCAAAGAAATATGCATTTCCTGTTTGACCAGATTGATTTGTGCTTCTTTTGTTTCTTTCATTTTATTGACAGCAACTTCAATTTTGCCTGCACAATTTGCACAAGTCAAACCTTGCAAATATATGGTCATTTCTTTCATAAAAATACACCTCTCTTATATTGTTACTTGCTTATATGAGTATGTGTTCATGTAATTTGTCAAAAAATATGGCACAAATTGTGCCAGTATTCTACTGCGTTTTGGCATAGCCTCTTTTATGACAAATATGTGTTGTCCCTTGTTCCAAAACGGTTTTCACATGGTCATCATCCAAAGAGTAATAGACCGTTTTTCCCTCTTTTCGATATTTGACCAAATCATTTTGCCGCAATACACGCAGTTGATGAGAAACTGCGGATTGTGTCATATCCAAAGCATCAGCCAGTTGTCCTACATTCATCTCTTTTTTGACCAAAAGCCATAATATCCGAATTCTTGTCGCATCACCAAACACTCGAAAAAACTCTGCCAAATCGATGATAAAATTTTGCAACAACAATTGTTCCATGTCTGCATCTTGTTTTTGCATGGACACCCCTTCTTTCATCACTTGAACACCTGCTCATATATTAACATATATATTCATATTCGTCAATATTCGTTTTCAAACGAAATCAAATCTAAAAAGCCTTTCATTGCATGAGAAAAAGAAACATTTTTCAGTCGTACCATACCAATGCTACGTTTTGGTATCGGTGGTTCTACGGGAATTTCATATAGCTTATTTGTTTGCAGTTCACATTGCACAAATTCCTTTGTGACATATGTCAAGCCTAAATTGATTTTTGCAAAACTAACTAATAAATCGCTACTGCCCAATTCCAATATCGGATTTAATACCACACCATGTTCTTCTGCATAATGGTTCAAATATCGACGGGAATTACTCAAATCTTCTAACAACAGCAATGGATATTGTGGCAATTCTCGAATATCTAGTCCCACTTGTGCCAACTGGCGATATCGTTCACCACCTACCAATATATCCTGTATTTCCATACAAGACACAATTTCCAAATCATCTTCTGGAGCAATCGGCAAATTCACAAAACAGATATCCACACTTCCATTTTTTAACAATCGCAAAGATTCATATGTGGTTTTGTTTGTTACCTTGATATTGATATCTGGATACAATCTATGGTATTCTTCTAAATATGGCAACAAAAAGTTTGCAATGACCGTATCACTTGCACCAATTTTCAATTCTCCCATTTCCATATTCACCAGCTGAAAATATTTTTCTTCAGCCGCCTGTATCCAGCACAAAGCCTGTTCCAAATAGGTATACAATACTTTTCCTTCTCTTGTTGGATACACACCTTTTGCTGTACGCACAAGCAGTGTATTGCCCATTCTATCTTCTAATTGCTTGATTGCCATACTCACTGCGGGCTGCGAAATATATAATTCTTTTGCAGCTGCTGACATATTGCCCAATTTGACGACCATACAAAAAATGCGATACAAATCCAAAGATACATCAACTTTCACAAAAATATCCTCCCTTCTTTTTTATTTTTTTTGACAAGCAAAAAAGAGAACACCCGAAAAATCCAGAAATCCTCTTTTATTTTGCTTATGCCTTGATATAAGCCAATCCTACCACACCAGGGCCAGTATGTGCACCTACCACACAGCCAAATTCTCCATAATGCACAATTTTCCCCTCACGCAAATCTGCACAAGTTTCATACAGTTTGTCATAATTTTCTTTTGCTTCAGCATGACCAAACAATATCGGATATGCATCATCAATACCATCTTCTACAGCTATATTTTTCAATGTATCGTACAATTTCTTTTTGCCTCTAACTTTGCCCAATGTTGTCACCAAACCATCTGCAATACCAATAATAGGGTGTACATTCAGCAATGTGCCAATGGTTGCCGCAGTTGCAGAAAGTCTGCCGCCTTTTTTGAGATATTCCAATGTTTCCACTGCCGCACACAAACGCACTTTTTGTTTCAATATTTCCATTGCCTCATAAATTTCTTTTGCAGATTTTCCGTCCTGTGCCATTTTTGCAGCAATTTCAACCAAAAGCCCCAATGACAAACAAACTGTTTGGGAGTCCACAATATAAATATCATCACTTTCCAAAGTGTTTTTTGCAATATTTGCAGATTGTACTGTGCCACTCATTTTAGAAGAAATAAAAATACATACAACTTCTTCATTATTTTGCAAACATTTTTCAAATACTTCTGTAAATGTATGGGGTGTTGGTTGTGCAGTGGTTGGAAATGTCTGTTCTTCTCGTAATTTTTGATAAAATTCTTTATTTGTCAAATCCACACCATCATGATATGTCGTATTGCCAATATGCACCATCAAAGGCACACAAAAAACACCAAGTTCTTCTCTTCTTTCATTCGTCAAATCGCAAGCGCTATCTGTTATAATTCTTACCATTCTATGAAACCTCCTGAAATTCGCTTATCTTTTTGACATTATTCTCATTATAAATGTTTTCTGCGACACGTCAACGTTTTTTCATAAAATAAAAACACACAAACCAAATTTTGTACAAAAAACTGATAGATAAAAAACAAAGGAGAATTTTTATCAAGAATTCTCCTTTGTGTCATATATCAAATTTGAAAATGTATTGCGCCCACTTCCAACATAAATTGTGCCACTGCCATCATCATCGCAAACAAAGCAAGCACAAACAACAATATAATCGCTGCTTTATCATATACCCATTTCACTTCTTCTGTATGTCCTTTGATGCTCAAAAGCGTTTCCACACCCAATGAAATCAGTATCAACGGCCAACATTTCATAATTGTTGTATAATCCAAATCTTGCCAAAATGTATGCACCAAAAACAGAAAACCGAATAACACAAGCACTGCCCCTAGTGTAACTGTTCCGATTTTTCTGACACGCATTTTCACTCCTCCTCTTTATGCTCTATGATATCTTTTTTCATGGGATTACCTTTCAACATTTTGAAACCTGCATACAAAATTGCACAACCCATGACAATACGTGGTACAAAATATGCTACTCGATACCCAATTTCTTTGAAAAAGTCTGGTAATAGCCAGCTCAATGTATTGATAAGTGTATTCCAAAGCATTATCACACCCATAATCACCAATACCACTGCAATCACTTTTTTTGTACCAATATTCCAATTTTGTTTGTATGCTTGCATATCGTCCAAAAACAAAAATTTATCTTCTATCATGTAAAATTCCTCTTGTGACAAACTACGCAAATGATGCACATGGAAAAAACTATATAACCATATAATCGGTAAAAGCATAATCAGAAACTCCATGCCAAAAAAAGACCCTATGGCACAAATCAAAAATATCAATAGCATCAAACTTAAGCCTTGTTTGAAAAACCCCATATACATTTCTCCCGCCCCTGGAATCAGCGAAAATATAAATGTCAAAAATCCACTCTTTTTATTTGTCATATCTGACTACCTCCATAATTTCTTTTGCTACATAATCCGAAACATCTATAACACCTTTTGTCAAAATATCTGCACCTTGTTGTACATAATCCAAAAAGTCCATTTTTGCTTCTTTTTGTGAAAGCATCTGTTTTGCTTGCCCATAACATGATTGTTCATAAGAACCATGTCCCACAGGCAAAAATAACAATACCAAAGCCGCTGCAGTTGCAACACCAATTTTTAATTGATAAAAAAATCGTTTCCATTTCCAATCTGGCTGATTTTGCTGCATGGTTTGTTTTTGTAGAATTTGTTCCATCACTTTGCTTTCCAGTGTGTGTGGTGCTTCCAACAAACCTTGTTTTTCCAAATTTGCAATCATATTTTCCAGTTGTTCTATTGTCATATTTTGCCCCATGGCATCTGCTCCTTTCCATATATTTTTTGCAATTTTGCTCTGGCTCTGTAAATTTGTGTCTGTACCGTTTTGATATTGCGGTTTTGTTCTGCTGCGATTTCTGCAACATCTTTTTCTTCACAAAAGTATGCCACTGCAATCTCTTTGTATGGCGATGGCAGATTTTCACAGCTTTTTTGCAATTCCCATTTGACTTCCTGTGCCAAAACTTGTCCTTCTACGGTATCTGTATCTGCAAAATCCAGAAAAACCGTTTCTTCTTGTGGGAGAACACGCCGACGATCTTTTTTCAAAAAATCCAAACACTTATTCATTGCAATACGGCATAACCACGCTTTTTCATGTTCCCCATCAAATTGTTCCAAATGTTCATATGCAGCCAAAAACGTTTCTTGTGCCAAATCTTCTGCTTCAAAATAATTATTTGTCATTTTATAGCAAAGTGTAAACACAAGATTTTGGTAATCACTCAACCATACCGCAATTTGTTTTGCCTTGTCGATACGCCCACCCCCTTTTTTTATCTTTTGTCATTCTTTTTTCATATACTAAAACGATACATCTTCTCAAAAATCTTCAACTTTTTTCAAAAAAATCATATCTTAAACAATTCTTAAAAAATTGCCATAAAAAAACAGACCCCATTGGTCTGTTTTCGTTTTGATTTAGAATAATCCCACTTTGGAAAGGTATTTATCAATCAACTGTAATTTTGCTTCTGTGGAGTATCCCATTTGTTTGCTAATAAAAGAACACAACAGCTCTATGGCAAATATGACACCCACATAAGAATTAAAAAATGTATTGCTGTCCACACTGACAGTCAAAAGCTGTGTGGCATATTGTGCTAGTGGTGCGCTTGCTTTATCTGTAATCAATATAATTTTTGCACCAGCCTCATATGCCATTTGTGCTGCTAGCAAATCCATTTCCGAATAACGTGGAAAACTTACCGCCACAATACAGTCATTTTCTGTAATATCACACAAATGGTCAATGACATTTAACGCAGGGTGAGAAGTTTCATAAACATCAGGCAGCAAATGTTTTAATAAAAGCAACAACATATCCCCCACACAAGAATTTGCACGAGATGTGACAACAAATTTTCTTTTACTGCCTGTAATCAAACTTGCTGCACGTTCAAATGATAATGTATCATTTTGATTGACACAAGATTTCAAATTCTGCAACACATTTGAAAAATAACTTTCTACAATATCGCTTTTATCCAATTTGCCGATACTTAATTTTAACCGCTCTGATGGTATGATGATGTTATCGGAAACACTGTTGATACGTTCTGTGTATGTTTTTCGGATACTTTTTTGAAAATCCATAAACCCCGTATAACCTAGTGTACGGGTGAAACGGATTACCGAAGAATCACTGACTTGCAAACGTTTTGCAATCTCTGTGGACGTAATGAAACAAGCCTCTGCAAAATTATCCAATATAAATTCTGCAATCAATTTTTCTTTTTTTGTCAGCTTTACGCCCATGAGTTTCGCCCTAAGTTCCTCTGTCATGTTATTCCCTCTTTTCTTGTTTCTCATGGTTTTGATATTTCTTTTATTGTCGCATACTCCTGATTGGTTTTCAATACCAAACGATAAAATCCTTTGATATTTCAAAAAATAATACAAAATAAAAACAACTTGTATCCCTTTGCGTTATCGTTTATAATAAGGCGATAATCAAGCAAACAACAAAAGGAGCTGTTTTTTCATGGCAGAACGCATATCCACACCTTCCAGAACAAAACAAATCATAGAAGAAAATGGTTTTTATTTCAAAAAAAATTTTGGACAAAACTTTTTAATTGACAGCAACATTCTGGATAATATCGTACAATGTGCCAATATCACAAAACAAGATTGTGTATTAGAAGTTGGCCCTGGTATCGGCAGTTTGACACAAGTTTTGGCAGAAAATGCTCGTCAAGTGGTTGCCGTAGAAATCGACACAAATTTAATCCCCATACTTTCCAAAACATTGGCAGATTATGAAAATGTAGAAATACTCAACCAAGATATTTTGAAAACAGATATTGACGCAATCATAAAACAAAAAAATCATGACCGCCCCATAAAAGTTGTTGCAAATTTGCCCTATTACATCACAACACCCATTATCATGGATTTATTGGAACAAGAACGCAGAGTAGATACCATCACCGTTATGGTACAAAAAGAAGTTGCGGAACGTATGCAGGCAAATCCCAAAGACAAAGAATATGGTGCATTATCTGTGGCTGTGCAGTATTATTGCAATGCCCATTTAGACATGATTGTACCCCCTTCTTGTTTTATGCCACGCCCAAAAGTGGCTTCCGCAGTCATCACACTAGAAATACTGCCCGAACGCAAAGTCAAAACAAAAGATGAGACATTGTTTTTCCATTTGGTAAAATGTGCTTTTTCACAACGCCGTAAAACATTGTTGAACTGTTTGTATAACCAAGGCAATTTGGGACTTTCCAAAGAAGATTTGACTGCACTTTTGGAAACATTGGGCTGGGATACTCGTATTCGAGGAGAAGCACTTTCCATTGGCGATTTTGCACGTTTGACAGATGCCGTTTTTGACATCAAAGCATAACAAAAAAGTCCTTTCTGTTTCATTCGGAAAGGACTTTTTGAAATTTATGAACAAATATAACCCATTTGCTCCAAAATCTCTATGCCATCTATACTTTTGTACCCTTTGTGTGTAAATTGTTCTCCATTTATTCTGCATTGTCTGATAAGTTCTGAAACGATGGACGGTTTATGCAAATTGATGCATATTTTTTCCCCTTTCCATATTGCATTAAGCAAACCATCATACAACAAAACAGAAGCTTTGGGACAATAAAACGATAAACGCAATGTTGTTTTTGGTGCACACTGCATAACAATCAATAAATACGAAAACCAATCATTCCCACCAAATAACCATTGATATGCAACACCATCTACAACGATATTACGGAATTTTCTTTTCATAACACGCCTCCTTTTGCACACTTTATCATAAAATACTTATTTTTTTGAGAATATCATGCGAACCTTTTTCCCGTCAATATTTTTGCTTGTCGTTATGGTAAAAATTTTTTGTTTCTGTTTGTTTTTTGATTGTTTTTTTGCCAAGGTATTTGTTTTTCGTCACAAAAACGTGTCGCTTTTTCTCTGACTATTTCTTTTTTTACCCAGAAATTGCAAATTTTCGTTCTTGCTGCTTTTTGGTTTTTCATCAAAAAATACTTTATTTTACAAAAAATCATGTTGTTTCTTCATGTCATTTTTTCCCATAATATTTGTATTTGTTGTGTTGCTTGTGATAATCATTTTCATATTCTTACATAAAATACCTTTTGTGGTGTGTTTTTTTAGAAAACAAATGTCTTTTTCACATTTTTTGCCGTCGTTATTTGTATAACGATACCATATTGTCAGCCTGTTTGCCCTGTACTATAATCAATGCGAAAGCAAAAATTTTCCATATTCATGCATGAAATTACACAAGTGGAGGGATATATTTTGAGTCAAATGAAAATAAAAGTGCTGTTAGCCGATGATAATAAAGATTTTTGTGATATTGTCGTAAATCACTTGCAAAAACAAGAAGATATACAAATTGTAGCCGTTGCCATGGACGGCATTGATGCCATGAACAAAATCAGAGAACATTGCCCAGATGTTGCCATCATAGATGGTATTATGCCAAGATTAGACGGTATTGGCGTTTTGGAACGCCTCCAAAAAAATCCAGATATGCACCAACCTATCACTATCATATTATCTGCACTCAGCCAAGACAAAGTCATACAACGTGCTTTGGATTTAGGTGCAAGTTATTATATGGTAAAACCTTTTGATTTGGACACATTGACACAACGTATTCGCCAGCTTATGCAAGAACGCCCTGCTATCAAAACAGGTGCCGTTTCTTTTATGGCTTCTGCAACCCCTGTACAACCACAAGTTTTTGACTTAGAAACGAGAGTCACAAATATTTTGCATGAAATTGGTGTACCTGCACATATTCGTGGATACCATTATATGAGAGAAGCCATCATCATGAGTGTCAACGATATGGACGTACTCAATTACATCACAAAAGAACTTTATCCATCTATTGCAAAAAAATGCAACACAACACCTAGCCGTGTAGAGCGTGCCATTCGTCATGCCATAGAAGTAGCATGGAACAGAGGCAAAATTGATGCCATTGATGCATTATTTGGTTACACCATAAACAACCATAAAGGCAAACCCACAAATAGTGAATTTATCGCTTTGATTGCAGACCGCTTGCGGTTGGAACAAAAAGCAGTTTAGCATAAAAAAAGCGTTTGGCATATACCAAACGCTTTTTTATTTTATTCCAATCCTTTCAATGCTGCAAAAAACATATCCATGCTATCTTCCCAGCCTTGTGGTGGTTCTGTTGGGCAACCATAATGGCTTTTGAACACTTTATCCGAAAATTCTTCTCCCCCACCAATCAATTCTCCCACACTTGTTGGGAAACCCAATTCTGTTGCACATTCACACAATGCCAAAGCAGGGTCTTTTTGCTGTTGTGTTTTCAAAAGTTTTTGTCTGATGGATTTATCTTTTTTCGCTTTTTCCAATAACTTCCATAAATTTTCATTCATGTTCCGCATATCATCACACACCTTTTCTCTTTTGTGTTATATTGCCCCATTGTTTTACAATCATACGATTTTATCACAAACCCAAAAGCATAAAAATACCATTTGCCAAACTACAAATCAATATCCCAACAACCGTTGGCAACAAAAATGAAACTGCTGTCCATTTCCAGCTACCTGTTTCTTTTTTGATTGTCAATAATGTTGTGGCACAAGGAAAATGGTTCAATACAAAAAGTATCGCACAAACTGCCGTTGTCCATGTCCAGCCATGCATTGCCAACATCTGTCCCGCTTGTGCCATACCATCGGCTTCTACAAGCATACCGCTTTGGCTATAAAACATCAAAAGCACTGGCAACACAATTTCATTTGCAGGCATACCCAACAAAAACGCTGCCAATATCACACCAGAAAGTCCCATCAAACTACCCAATGGCTCTAAAGCATTTGATAACATTTGCAATATGGTACTTTCTCCAACAGGCACATTTTGGAATACCCAAATCACAGCCCCTGCAGGAATGGCAACGGTTACTGCACGCCCCAATACAAACAATGTTCTGTCTAACAAACTTCTGACAAGTACCTGCCCGATTTGTGGTTTGCGATAAGGCGGCAATTCCAATACAAATGAGGATGGCATACCTTTCAAAAGTGTATGGCTCAATACAAATGATACCAAAAGTGTCAGCCCCACAGATAAACCCACAACCAAAAACACAGCAAACCCCGAAAGCCAAGGCATACCCGCAGACAAAAAAATACTGCTCAACAATATAATTGTTGGAAATCTGCCATTACAAGGCACAAAATTATTCGTCAATATGGCAATCATACGCTCTCTTGGCGAATGAATGATACGGCATGACGTAACCCCTGCTGCATTACACCCAAATCCCATAGAAAGTGTCAAGGCCTGTTTGCCGCTTGCACCTGCTTTTTGAAACAAACCGTCCATCTGAAATGCAATTCTTGGCAACAGCCCAAAATCCTCCAACAGCGTAAACAACGGGAAAAAAATTGCCATTGGTGGCAACATAACGGAAACCACCCAGCTCACCGTCAAAAATATACCATCCATCAACAAACTTTCCAGCCAAAACGGCAGCCCCAATGATACCAAAAATTCTCTTACAGAAACACCCAATACTTGAAATCCCTCCATCAACATACTGGATGGTACATTTGCCCCCGCAACTGTAATCCAAAACACAACGCCCAAAAGCACCAACATCAATGGTACGCCTGTTGTTTTGTTTAACATCAAGCGGTCAAATATCTCTATTTTTTGTTTTTTATTTTTGGTACATACTTGTTGTGCAATTTCTGTTGCACGGTTTTGAAATGCCACAGAACGGCTTTTTTGATATTCTGCCAAAGAACTACCGTTTTCTTCTAATAATTGCAATGCTGCTTCTCGTTGCATATCCAATGCTTGTAATTGCCAATGGTCATATCCTTTTTGTGCTAATATCTCCCATAACTTTTGTTCTTTTTCTAGTATCATATCCAAAAACAAACCATTTTGCTGTTTTTCTGTTTCAAATTCTGTCAAACTTTCATCCAAATATCCAAATATATGCGGAAAACCATCATGAAAAGCGGTTCGTATAGGCTGTTGTGTCATATAAACCGCCTTGCATAACATTTTTCTTGCTTCTTCCAATCCTTCTTTTGACCGTGCGGCTGTTTTTACAACAGGTACGCCAAGCAATGCTTCCAATTTTTCCACATCAATGCAAATGCCTTTTTTCTGTGCTTCATCCCATAAATTCAAACATACCACAATATGTTGATTTAGCTCCATCAACTGCAACACCAATGGTAAATTTCGTTCCAAACAAGTTGCATCTAATATTGCCAATACACCATCTGGCTGTTCTAACGCCAAAAAGTTTCTAGCACAACTTTCTTCTGCCCTATCCGAAAACAAGGAATATACCCCAGGCAAATCCACCAATTCTGCTTTTTCATCGCCCAATAGCATTGTTCCTTTTGCTGTTGCGACTGTTTTTCCTGCCCAGTTTCCTGTATGTTGTTTCAATCCTGTAAATGCATTAAATACTGTGCTTTTTCCTGTATTGGGATTGCCTGCCAAAGCAATTTGCAATATTTTTTCTGCCATATCATACCACCACCTTCACAGCAATTTTTGCCGCATCTTGGTTGCGTAAAGCAATGTATGTTTGTTTGACTTCATAAAGTCGTGTACCACCACATAAACAAACTGCAAACGGACGCACTTTTGCTCCTTTACAAAATCCCAAATCCATAAAATATAAGGATGGCTCTGATATTATTTCGCATACTGTATCAAATGGTACTTCTGACATATTTTTGCAATCATACTGCATACATTTTCCCTCCGTTTTTTTGCTGTTATATGCAATATATGTCATGGTATATTTTTTGGTGTCTGTCTACATCAAATTTTCATATACAAATCAAAAATAGGAGTATCCCTTGAAAATCAAAGAATACTCCTATCATTTTTTTATGAAGCTGTGCTATCATCTTTGGTATTTTTTTGTATTTCTTTTTGCATATCCATTATTTGACAAGTATATGCATTGATGATAAATGGTTCTTCTTGTTCCATCACAGAAATCACATAACATGGCACTGCATAACTGCCGCTACCATCTGCACTTTTTCCGCTTGACTCTACTGCAATATATCCCAAATCCATACGTTGTATGGTTGCATTTTGTTCTGGTTTTATCTGTTTCCATACTCTCATAAATGTCAACAACGCCTCATCTGCATAAAAAATATCTTTGCGTTCTCCAACATATCCTTCCACAGGGCAATCACAAAATTCCACACGATATATGCCTTCTTTTGAAACATACAACCACATATAATTTGAAAATATATATTTGTCTTCGTATTTTTGAAAAAATTTGACACAATACCCATTTTCCTGTTCTTGTATTCCATACAATGCAAAATGGTGAAATTCTCTATCCAAATGCTTCATATATCGTTCTGCTTGTTCCAGTGCATCCTCTTTTGACAATCCATCTTTCCCCACAGAAATATCATATACAACTTCTCCTTTTGCCCCCTGCATGGTCAATATCGCTTCTTCTCCTCGATACAATATTTTTCCTTCGCTTGGAATGACGATTGTTTTTTGCCCATCAAAAAATATTTTTTCCAACCGTTCTTTTGTATAAATTGGATTTCTACAAATCAAACGCCGCATAGGTTCATGTTCTGTAATCAAATCGGTATACATGGTGATACCATTTTTAGACAATACTTCAAATGTCACTTTTTCTTGTACAGATGTCATAACATTTTCTCTTTTTTGTCTCTGATACAATACTGCTAGCACCACATTCAACAAAACCAACAAAACCAGTACAAATTTTTTTGCATTTGCCCATTCCATCGTTTTCCTCCTTATTCTGTGATTGCTTCAGTCAATTCTTTTGCAACAACAATGATGTTTGTGGTATCTGTTGGAATGATAAATAGTTCTTGATACAAATTGACAAACCAATACAATACAATTTTGTCTGTATTGTCTGCATAATATGCCAAAGCAATATTTTTTACATCTGCAATTTCTCGTTCTGCAATGCTTTGCTGATACTGCCTGTTTGCAATATCCAATGCATCAATAAATTGTACATTCAATTTTGCAGTATTTGTTTGTCCCATTTCATAGTTCACTGCATAGCGACGATATTTTTTGACAGAATCATTTCGAATTGTCACTTCAATGGCATGTCTTGCGCCAATTTGTAGCTGTAATTCTTTTGATAAATACACAGGCAAATTATCAACCACATAATCAAAATAATATACAATTTCATTGCTATTGCTGCTAATATCCGCCAAATACACAGCCGTTTTCAACGATGTATCATTCATCAAAAAATCACAGCTAATTTGGTATCCTTCCAGCAATTCTGTTTTTTTACCATCGCTACCATAATTTGCATAATTGTAATATTCTAACACACGATTATCTGTATGGTATCTGAAAACCACATCACTATCACTGAATATAAAATCACCGTTATCTTCTTGGTTGCTCCAATCCACAGAAAAATTACCAAAAAATCGTTCTGCCGTTTTTTCTAACAGCTGTTGGCTTACATTGCCATTTTGTTCTTCAAATACTGGCTTTTGTTTTAATGTTTGATATTCATATGGCAAATTTGCCCATTGTGGCAAAAAGAGATTGCGTCGCAATATTCCGGATCCTGTCTTTTGGCTTGTGGATATATACACCATATCTGACTGTCCTTCCATCAATGTTTGATGCAATATGGGTGCTGTTTTTGTTTTCAAGCCGCTATATAACACACAAGTATTTTCTTTGGAATTGATAAAATACGCTTTGCTTTCTTCTCCTGCATGTTTTGCAGGTATAATGGTGATATAGTCAAATTGCTCCAAAGCCTGTCCATTTTTTAAGCTGCGTATTTCTGATAAATATTCTTCCATTGTAATCATAAAATCGTATTGCATCACAATACAACGGTTTTGGAACAGCTCTTTCCAATCCGCTTCCATCAGTTCTGTACTATTTCCGATATTTTCCACCAAAATTTCTCGTAACACATCATTGGCTTGCTGTAATGTTGTACTGGTGCCGACTTTGTCAGGATAATAAACGGAAAAATTGGAACTTCCATCACCCACGGCATATCTGGTTGCCAACAAAGCATTTTTTGTCACATCTTCTACACTTTGTTTGGAAAACAACTGTCTTGCCATATAAAAAAAGTTATGACCGGTTGTTCCTTCCAGCCATAACTGTCCCGTTTGATACACTGCGGTTACAACCAAAGCCACGATGAGAAAATTTGTCATTTTGTATTTTTTCATGTGATATTCACCGCTTCTTTATGCTTTTTTAATAAGTTCCTGGAAGTGCAATCATGTTTTGCAATTCTTTTTTTATCCGTTGTGGCAAACGTTTTATCACAATCGTTTGTGAAACCTGTTCATATCCTTCTTTCTGTGCTGTCAAAGTGATATAATTATACCCCATATCCAAATCCACGGTTGCAGAAAAAATCCCCACAGAACTTACTGTGACATTTTGTCCATTTGTCACTTGCATATCGCCATTGATATTTTTTCTGCTAACAGAAACCTGTATTTGTGTATTGGGTTTTGCTTCTCCATAAACTGTTCTTGAGGCATCAAATGTAGACTCTATTTCTTCTGCCTCCAAATCCAGTCCACTGGTAATTGTAACGGGGGTTGGTGTCATTGTTTGTGCAGCAAACACGCTGACAGGCAAACAAAGCAGCATACCTGTAAGCAACAACAAAAATCCAATTTTATTTCTATGCAGTTTCATTGCCAGTCACCTCCCATCTCACACAATACCAATATTATACAACAAAAATATTACAGTTTCATTACAACAGGCTTACAGTTTTTTAACAGCACTGTTTTATATAGATTGCCACAAAAAGTATGTTTTATTCTGAAGTTTGTTCTTGCTCATACTCTAGTATTGGGCGTTTTTTGGGAAACCACATTGTCATGGTGGTACCTTTTCCATACTCACTTTCTGCTGTCAAACGCCCCTTATGGCTTTCCATAATTTCTTTTGCAATGGCAAGCCCAAGCCCTGTACCACCCATCGCACGGCTTCTTGCTTTATCCACACGATAAAACCGTTCAAAAATACGTGGCAAATCTTCTCTGGAAATCCCCATACCAGTATCTTTGACAGAAATTTTGTACCAATTTTCGTCTTCTGTAATATAGATTTTAATTTCTGCTTGTTCCAAACTGTATTTGATGGCATTTGTAATGATGTTGTTCACCACTTGCCCCACACGGTCTCTGTCACCAAACACCACAACAGGGTGGTCGCAAGGCTGAAATAAAAATGTTTGGTTTTTGGCTTCTGCATGAATTTTGTACTGTTTTACCGTTGTTTCTAAATATGCATTCATTTCAATTTCTGTGATATGCAAACGCACCTGCTTATTATCAAAACGAGATAATTGTAACAAATCTCGTACCAAAAATGCCATACGGTCAGCTTCACTGTCTATGATAGACAAAAACTCCATTGCAATTTCTCTATCTTCCAAAGCACCTTCCATCAATGTTTCTGTATAACTTTTTACCGTTGTCAAAGGTGTACGCAATTCATGTGAAACATTGGCAACAAATTCTTTTCGCATATCGTCCAATTTTTTTTGTTCTGTGACATCTTGCAAAACCACAACAACACCTTCTATTTCTTCTTTTGTGTTATAGTGTGGTGAAAATGTGGCATGAATAAACTGTTTACCAACAGGGAATGTCACTTTTTTGGAAGGTTCATCTCCCATATCCAAATACACCCCTGCATTGATATCAAATTTTCTGATAAAATTTGAAAAATCTATATCCATTTTTTCCACATGCAGCATATCTTCTGCCGCCGTATTGGCAAGCATCAATTCTCCATCTTTTGCAAAAGATATCACACCATCGCTCATGTTATGCAATATGATTTCCAATCTATTTTTTTCTTTTGAAATTTCAGACATTGTTTTTCGCAATTCTGCTGCCATATCGTTAAAACTACTTGTCAACTGTCCAATTTCGTCATTGCTGCGTACTTCCAAACTTTGTTTGAGTTTGCCCTCTGCCATATTTTTCGCCCCTTTTGTCAATGCCAATATCGGCACTGTCAGCGTCTGTGCAAACACATACCCCATCACTGCTGCCAAAAATAAAGCAATGGCAACTGCAATGATAATGGTTTTTGTGGTTTCATTCAAACTCGTTTGCATATCCCCTGCATCTAATCTTGTATAAATAATATATGCCACTTCTCCATCTTCTGCTTTCACTGGCATGGCATAACTAAGCCACTCTTTGAACAACCCAAAAGAGTCTGTGCTTTTTTTACCAGAAGAAAAAGAGGCAGTACCATTCATGCCAGATAATATCGCTTGGTCTGTATATTGTGTATAAGGCGGTTTTTGTGCCGTTGTACTTGCAATGGTATCGCCTTTGCTATTCAATATGTTGCCTTGTATCCCCATTGCATTTGTCACTGTCTTTTGCAACTTTTCTTGAAATGTTTCTTCCATTGCATCATCAATGACCTGTTCTTGTATTTTTTCCGCATAAATTTCCAAACGTTGTCTGGATTTGTCAATTTCAATATTTCGTAAACTCAACAAAATATACGTACCACTGACAATCATTACAATCAGCACCAAACCCAAATACATGGCAATCAATTTCCATTTTATACTACGCAATGTTTCACACTCCGTTTATCAACAATCAAAATAATATCCTACGCCCCGTTTTGTCAAAATATAAGTTGGTTTGCTTGGGTTATCCTCTATTTTTTCACGCAAACGCCTTACTGTCACATCTACTGTTCTAACATCTCCAAAATATTCATATCCCCAAACTTTTTCTAAAAGTGTTTCTCTGGAAAAGACCTGTCCTTTTTGTTGTGCCAAAAATTTCAAAAGCTCAAATTCTCGCAATGTCAAATCAATGGTATGCCCATCTTTTTTCACTTCATATCGCTCCAAATGCAGTAACAGATTGCCATATTTTGCAGCATTTTCATCTGTTTGGTTTGTTTCTTGCAACGCTGCCACTTTACGCAAATTCGCTTTGACTCTTGCCATCAATTCTCTCACACCAAATGGCTTTGTCACATAATCGTCTGCCCCCATTTCCAAACCAAGCACTTTGTCCACTTCTTCTGCTCTTGCTGTCAACATAATAATGGGTGTATGTTTTTTTTCTCTGATTTTGCGGCAAGCCTCATAGCCGTCCATTTTGGGCATCATAATGTCTAGTAATATCAAATCTGGATTTTCCGAAAATGTTTTTGCAACGCCTTCTTCGCCGTCTGCGGCTGTAATGACTTGGTATCCTTCTTTTTTCAAATTAAATGCGATAATATCTACGATATTTTTTTCATCATCTACAATCAAAACTTTTCTATCCATACTCCCCTGCTCCTTTCGGAATAAACGTTCTTTTTTAGATTATACTAAAATTTGTACAAAATGTAAACAAAACCTATATTTTCAACGAAATACACACGAAAAAAGTTCCCTTTTTTTCCCATTTTTATATACCGAAACACTTGTTCTTTCTTTTGTATTTATGCTATACTTTTACAAAAAGGAGGTATTTGTATGACAACCGCAAAAGCATTTGTAGAAACTGCATTTCAAAAACTGATAGAACGTGGCTGGGTACTACCTGCACAACTCACGCCTTCCCCCAACACAGAACAACAAATTGTTGCATTTGAGCAAACATACCATATCAAAATTCCACCTGTATATCATGCGTTTTTACTTTCTTATCAATATCCTTTTTCTGATGGATTAAACACAATTGTAGACCATTATGGTGAACTTGAACCTCTATGGATATTTCTCCCCACACCCACCATTTCGGATTTAGAAAAAAATTATTTGGAATTACAAGAATTTGCGATAAATGCTTTTGACATTTCTCTTGAACATTGTAAGCATCTTTTACCCATTGGTGATTGGGGATATGGTTGGGGGCCATTGTGTATTGACTTATCCAAATCCAAAACAGATGTCAACATAGATGATGAAAACACATGGCAAGTGGTATGGCTTGACCACGAAGAAGATTGGAAACAATGGGGAACTGACAACAACGGAAAACTCATTGGCAGTGCTGCTGCACCCAATTTTCAAACATTATTGGAATGGTATTTCATGGGAGCATTTGAACCTGAATTTGAACAAGAATATCATGTCAAACTCACAAAAAATTTGCTTTGCAACGAAAGTTTTTTAAAATCTTATTGGGAGGAACGATGGCAAACAAAATAAAAAAGGGCAAAATCGCCCTTTTTTATACTCAATCAGCCAATCTTTTTTCCAATTCTGCTTTCATATCTTCAAAGCCAGGTTTCCCTAACAATGCAAACATATTTTTCTTATATGCTTCTACACCAGGTTGGTCAAATGGATTGATGTCTAATAAATACCCACTGATACCCACTGCTTTTTCAAAGAAGTATACCAAAGCACCAAAATGCCAACTATCCATACGATCCATTTCGATTACCATATTGGGAACGCCACCATCTATATGTGCCAACATCGTGCCTGCAAATGCTTTGCTATTTACAAATTGCATATCTTTTGCAGAAAGGAAGTTCAAACCGTCCAAATCGTCTTTGTCAAAAGGTACCAATACGGTATTTTTAGGTTCTTTGCACCAAAGCACAGTTTCAAAGAAATAACGACTGCCTTCTTGTATAAATTGTCCAATAGAATGTAAATCTGTTGAGAAATTTGCTGCCACAGGGAAAACCCCTTTGCCGTCTTTGCCTTCGCTTTCTGCATACAGCTGTTTATACCATTCACCAAAAGATGTCATATGTGGTTCATAATTTGCCAAAATTTCAATGGTTTTGCCATTGCGATGGAAATAATTTCTTGCTGCAGCATATTGATAACATTCATTTTGCATAATATCAGGGTTGCTGTATGCTTCTCTTGCCCATGCTGCCCCTTCCATCACTGCATCAATATCAATGCCTGCCACAGCCATTGCCAACAAGCCTACAGCAGTCAATACGGTAAATCTGCCGCCCACATCATCAGGGATAACAAATGTTTCATATCCTTCTGTATTACACATCGTTTTCAAAGCACCCCTTGCTCTGTCTGTGGTTGCAAAAATACGTTGTGCGGCTTCTTCTTTTCCATATTTATTTTCCAACAGTTGTTTGAATATACGAAATGCAATCGCAGGTTCTGTGGTTGTACCAGATTTTGAAATCACATTCACAGAAAAATCTCTGTCACCCAATATGCACAATATATCGCTCAAATATGCAGAACTGATATTATTGCCCACAAAATAAATGTCAGGTGTGTTTTTGTTTTTCTGTTCATTATAAAATGGTGTTTTGATAAAATCCAAAGCTGTTCTTGTACCCAAATAAGAGCCACCAATACCAATAACAATCAATACTTCACTTTGTTTTTGAATTTTTGCTGCGGCTTCTTTGATGCGTGCAAATTCTGCTTTGTCATAATCTCTTGGCAAATCCACCCAACCAACAAAATCATTGCCTTTGCCTGTTTTGTTGTGCAATGCTTCGTGGCATTGACGCACTTCTTGTGCCATTGCCGCAAAGTCTTCTGTGCTGATTGCATTTGCTTTTACTGTAAAATTGATACTCATGTTCTTTTGCCTCCTCTTGTTTTTTCTCCCCAAATCCTTTTTATTGTGTCCCTTTGACAATGATTTCTGGTATCGCTTCTTGTGTGATTTCTTTTGAAACCTCTTTTTTCTCTACTTCAAAACCATTGATACGGGTGATTTGTATAGTACTTTGTTTCTGTCCATCTTTCCCTTGTTGTATCACTTTTTGGTAACTTGCAGGCTTGTTGTTATCATATTGTGTTTGATATTCTTTCTGCTCTACGGTTGTCAAAACCTGCGTTTCTACGGCTTTGATAGAAACGATTGGTTCTTGCACTGTAACATTCAATGTTTGTCCCACATGAATTGGCGTTTTTATGGTCATACCCTCATTCATATCCAATAATTCTTGTATAGACATTTCATATTCTATGGCGATTTTTTGCAATCCATCGCCTTCTTTTACAGTATGTGTTTTGGTCACTGGTGTTGTGCTTGTCAATTTTTCCACAGCACTTTCCACAGATAGTATTTCTTCAGAACTGACAAATTGATTTTGTATTTCCACTTTTTCCAAAAATCCAATTTCTGCATTGGAATTTTCATCTTGTGGCAAATAAGGTTCTTTTAATTTTTCCAATACTTTGTCTGCCTCTGATTTTGTTGCCAATGGTGCCACAGCCCCACCATCTACAAATATCACAGAAGCCTCTACTTTATATGTCACCACACTCTTTAATTTTGGCATCAAATATTCCATTGTGCAAACTTCTTTTTTGTGGCTGTTGTTGATATGCAGTCTTTTTAGCACAATTTTTTCATTAACTTGTACTTTCGCTCCAATCGCTTCCGCAAGCTGTGCCTCTAATGTTTCTTTGAGTTGGTCTGTTGTCATAGAGGTATCTTTCAAAATACCAATGACATTTTCTCCCACAGACACTTCTGTACCATTTTTATGGAAAAATGCAAAAAACAATATCAGCACCAATAACAATACGCCACCTGCCATGATACCTTTTATTTTCATATCATTTTTTCTGGCTTTATTTGTACGTTGTGACTTTGTACTTCTGTTGCTTTTTGTTCGTTTTTTTGTACGTTTTGTTTTACGTTCTGTTTCCACATTTCCCGTCCCTTGATATCGTACACGTTCTGCACGTTGCGGGAAATATTCTTTTCGCTTGTTATCCATCGGAATACTCCCTTCTTTGTTTCAAAATATACCGATACCATTTTATTTTATGCGATACTGTCATAGAT
>JAHHTV010000040.1 GCA_020024395.1 Anaerotignum sp.
GCCGTATCGGAAGGTGCGGCTGGATCACCTCCTTTCTATGGAGTATAGGTTGAAAAATCATCACTATTCTATTTTGAGCGTTTACAGTGCTTGTTTTTATAAAAAAATAAATATTGATTTTGGGTGGATTCCCGAGTGGTCAAAGGGGGCAGACTGTAAATCTGTTGCGATAGCTTCGAAGGTTCAAATCCTTCTCCGCCCATAAAAAAGACAAGCATATTTGCTTGTCTTTTTTTGTATCTAAAAATAAATTAAAGAAATATTAAAGAAATATATGGCAGTTTTTTCAAATTTTAGGTTTATAATCAAAAATATGAAAGTTTAGGGGTTTGTTAGGAGGAAAATCTATGATGAAAAAGAAAAAAATTATCATTGGCATTGTAGCCGTTGCCGCAGTTGTGGGTGGTGTTGCATTCAAATTGACAAATGCAATGCCACAACAACCACAAGGTACACCAGTGATGACAACAACAACAAACAGACAAAATATACAGGAAGTGTTGAAACAAAAAGCTGTTTTGGAAGGTACAGAAAGTGCAGAAGTGGTATCTCGATTACATTACGAAATACAACAAATTGCTGTAAAAGAAGGTACAAGAGTGAAAAAAGGACAGTTGTTGGCTGTTTTGGATAGTACAGAAATACAACAACAAATGGCACAAACAAAAGGAGAATTAGAGCTGCTGTCATATCAACAGCAAGATATATTGACAGACCGCCAAAAAGAATATGATGCGGCAGTTACCGCAAGAGAACAAGCAAAAAGAGATTATGAAAGACAACAACAGTTATTAAATGGTGGTGTGGGGACACAAGTAGAATTGGATACTGCAAAAGATGCATTGGATAAAGCAGAACGTGCAGTTGCAGATATTCCAAGTGAAAATGGAACAGTGGTATTGACAAATGCAGAAAAACAAACAAAAATCAATGCACAACAAAAAGCAGATATACAAGCAAGTACACTCAATGATTGCAAAATATACAGCCCAATTACAGGGACAGTGACAAGAGTGAATACAACAGTCGGCAGATTCGCAGATGAAATGGAAAGCAATAAACCAATATTTGTGATTGAAGATATTGATAATTTGCAAATGAAAGTGATGATTAGTGAAAATGATATTGATAAAGTGCAAATTGGGCAAGAAGTGGATATTACCGCAGATATATTGGGAAAAGATGTTGTAAAAGGTATTGTAGATAGAATTTCTCCTACTGGTGAAGAAAAGAATGGTACTTCTTCTGAAAGGGTTATCCCTGTATATATCAAAGTGCAAGGACAAAATGAAAAATTGCTTGCTGGTATTACAGCACAAGCAACGATTAAAATTGCATATGCGGAAAATGTGCTTGTAGTGCCTTTGGAAGCGATTGGAGAATTGGAAGATGGTACAACAGCCATTTATACAGTAACAGAACAAGGTACGGTGCATATTGTGCCTGTGAAAACTGGTTTGGAAACAGATTTGCAAGCAGAAGTGACATCTGATGAATTGACAGAAGGACAAACCATTATATTAAATCCAAGTTTGGCTTTGACAGAGGGTATGGCGGTTGTAGCACAATAAAAAAGAACTTTCCAAAAAAGGAAGGATGAAAATATGAAAGAAATTATTAAAATTGAACATTTACATAAAACATATGATACAGGTGCCGTACAAGTACACGCATTAAAAGATGTGAATGTATGCATATATGAAGGGGAATATGTGGCAATTATGGGTCAGTCTGGTTCTGGTAAATCCACTTTGATGAATATACTAGGGTGTATGGACAGACAGTTTGATGGGGTATATGAATTAGATGGCATTAGTATTGCAAAACAAAAAGAAAATCAATTATCTGCCATTCGTAATCAAAAAATTGGCTTTGTGTTTCAGGCGTTTCAGCTCATTCCCAGAACGTCAGCTGTTAAAAATGTAGAAATACCAATGATTTATGCGGGTATGAAAGCAGAAAAACGCAGAAAAAAAGCCATTGCATTGCTAGAAAAAGTTGGTTTGGGAAAAAGGGTTTTCCATATGCCAAATGAATTGTCAGGTGGGCAAAAACAACGTGTTGCTATTGCAAGAGCTTTGGCAAATGACCCAACCATTATATTGGCTGACGAACCAACAGGGAATTTGGATACAAAAGCATCTTATGAAATTATGGAATTTTTTACAAATTTGAATAAAGAAGGGGCGACGGTTGTTGTGGTTACACATGAAGAAGAAATTGCCGCATATACCAATCGTATCATTCGTTTTCAAGATGGACAGATTATCAGTGATACAAAGGTGGTGAAATAAGAATGTTGTTGTTTGAAAATTTGAAATTGGCATTTGGTTCTATTCGTGCCAATAAAATGCGTTCTTTTTTGACCATGCTAGGTATGATTATTGGGATTAGTTCTGTCATTGCGATTGTGTCTTTGGGAGATACTATGCGGACATTGATGGCAAATGAATATAAAAATATTGGTTTGGGGCTTTCTTATATGTACTTTATGACACCAGATGATGTTTATACAGATAGTACGACGTTTACGGTTGATGATGCAAAAAACATCAAGGAAGCGATGGGAGATAGTATATCTTATGTTGGGTTTCAATACAGCAGTAGAACAGATATGAAGGTGGGCAGAAAAAGCAAAACATTATATGTAAGTGGTTTGGCAGAAAATCCGACTGCCATGCAAAATTTGAAAATTATAGAAGGGCGTATGCTCAATGACAAAGATTTTCAAAACAAACGCAACCATGTTGTATTGCAAAAAGAAACTGCTGAAGAATTTTTTGGCGATGCAAAAAATGCCATTGGAAAAAATATTAAAATGAAATTGGGAGAAGATTTGGAAGACCTTTTGGTTGTAGGGGTATATGAAAATACAGATTCTGCATTTATGAAATTGATGTCGGGAGGCAGTATGGAAACGGCATATGTGCCAGAAAGCATCGTTGTAGGTGATGACAGTTTTAATTGGAGTGTTTATTTTGTGGTAGCAGATACCACACAGATGCAACAAACACAAGCAAGAGTGAAGGCATATACTGCAAGAATGAAAAATATACCACAAGATTACATACAAATGAGTTCTGCGGCAGAAGAAATGAAAAGTGTTGACAGTATGTTGGGTGCGATGTCATCGGTTGTGGGTGCGATTGCTGCAATATCATTGTTGGTAGGTGGCATTGGTATTATGAATATTATGTTGGTTTCTGTGACAGAAAGAACAAGAGAAATTGGTATCAGAAAGGCGTTGGGTGCAAGAACAAGCGATATATTGACGCAATTTTTGATTGAAGCAGCAATGATTTCAGCTGCAGGTGGTGCGATAGGTACATTTTTGGGTGTTTCGGCTGTTGCCATAGGTGGTATGGCATTTGGTTTGGATGCGGTTGTCAAACCAGAGGTGATATTGGTGGCTGTGGCGTTCTCTGCGATGGTTGGTGTGGGGTTTGGTTTGTATCCTGCACGCAAAGCAGCAAAGGCTGACCCCGTAATTGCTCTGCGTTATGAATAAAAAAATATAAAAAAATCGTAGAAAAGGTGTAGAACATGGAAAAATTTTGTGTGATACACCTTTTTTGTGTTTCTTTTCACGAATTTGTGGTATAATTTTTTTACAAATGTCTGAAAAATGTTAAAACGAAAAAGGAGTGTGTAAAATTGGCAGAAGCAACAACACAAATACAAACAAAACAGATACCATTTACACATCTCCATGTGCATACAGAATATAGTTTGTTGGACGGTTCTGCAAAAATAAAAGAATTGGTGGAACGTGTCAAAGAATTGGGCATGGACAGCATTGCCATTACAGACCACGGTGCGATGTATGGTGTGATTGATTTTTATAAAGCAGCAAAAGAAGCAGGTATCAAACCGATTATTGGTTGTGAAGTTTATGTGGCAGCTGGCTCTCGTTTGCAAAAAGAAGGCAAAGGCGGTGGGTATTATCATTTGGTGCTTTTGGCAGAAAATGAAGAAGGGTATCATAATTTGGTGAAACTGGTTTCTTATGGATTTATTGACGGGTTTTATTATAAACCAAGAGTGGATAAAGCGCTTTTGCAAAAATATCACAAAGGTTTGATTGCATCATCTGCGTGTTTGGCAGGTGAAGTGTCAAGAAATATATTGACGATGTCTTATGAACATGGCAAAAAAGCGGCATTGGAATATTTGGATATTTTTGGAGAAGGAAATTTCTTCTTGGAATTGCAAGACCACGGTATGAAAGAACAAAAACAAGTCAATCAAGCATTGGTGCGTATGTCAAAAGAAACAGGTATCCCTTTGATTGCAACAAATGACAGTCATTATATTTATAAAGAGGACGCTGTGCCGCATGATATATTGCTTTGTATACAAACAGGAAAAACCGTGCATGATACTGACCGTATGCGATATGAAGGTGGGCAGTTTTATGTCAAAAGTCCTGAGGAAATGGCAGAATTGTTTGCACAAGTGCCAGAGGCATTGGAAAATACAGCCAATATTGCAAAAAGATGCAATGTGGATTTTGTGTTTCATGATTTGAAATTGCCACGTTTTGATGTACCAGATGGCAAAACAGCAACAGCATATTTGCGTGAAATTTGCGAAGCGGGATTTTTGAAAAGATACCCAAATGCAAAACCAGAATGGAAACAGCGTTTGGAATATGAATTACACACCATAGAAGAAATGGGTTATGTGGATTATTTTTTGATTGTATGGGATTTTATCAAATATGCAAAAGACCATGATATTATGGTAGGCCCTGGGAGAGGTTCTGCGGCAGGGAGTATGGTTTCATATTGTTTGGATATTACCACCATAGACCCTTTGCGATATGATTTGATATTTGAACGTTTTTTGAACCCTGAACGTGTGAGTATGCCAGATATTGATATAGATTTTTGCTATGAAAGAAGGCAAGAAGTGATTGATTATGTGATTTCAAAATATGGAGAAGACCATGTTGCACAGATTATCACATTTGGAACAATGGCAGCAAGGGCAGCAATCAAAGATGTGGGACGTGCATTGGCAATGCCTTATGCAGATGTTGACCGCATTTCCAAAATGATACCCACAGAATTAGGCATTACCATAGAAAAAGCATTGAAAATGAATGTGGATTTGAAAAAAGCCTATGATACAGAAGAAGATACAAAATATTTGATTGATATGTCATTGCGTTTGGAAGGATTGCCAAGACATTCTTCCACACATGCAGCAGGTGTTGTGATTTGTCGTGAGCCAGTTATGGAATATGTGCCATTGAGTGCCAATGATGGACAAGTCAACACACAATATACCATGACATTGTTAGAAGAATTAGGACTTTTGAAAATGGACTTTCTGGGACTGCGTACATTGACTGTGATACAAAGTGCTGTGAAAGAAATTGAACGTATTCACCATATCAAATTGGATATACACAATATTGCAGATGATGATGCAAAAGTGTATCAGTTGTTGGGGCAGGGCAAAACAGAAGGAATTTTTCAGCTAGAAAGCGGCGGTATGAAACAATTTTTGAAAGAATTACAGCCAACTTGTTTGGAAGACTGGATTGCAGGAATTTCACTATATCGCCCAGGTCCTATGGATTTTATACCAAAGTATATCAAGGGCAAAAACAACAAAGAAAATATTCAATATACACACCCATCGTTAGAGCCAATACTCAAAAATACGTATGGTTGTATTGTGTATCAGGAACAAGTCATGCAGATTGTGCGAGATTTGGCTGGATATAGTCTGGGACGTAGCGATTTGGTACGCAGAGCGATGAGCAAAAAGAAAGCCTCTGTGATGGCAGAAGAACGCAAAAATTTTGTGTATGGTATTGGTGACGAAGTCAAAGGCTGTGTCAAAAATGGTATTCCTGCGGAAGTGGCAGAAAAAATATTTGATGAAATGACAGATTTTGCAAAATATGCCTTTAACAAGAGCCATGCGGCATGTTATGCTGTGGTAGGGTATCAAACGGCTTGGTTAAAAGCACATTATCCTGTGGAATTTATGGCAGCGTTGATGACCAGTATTATGGATAATACAACAAAAATATCAGGCTATATTGAAGAATGTAAAAAAATGGGTATTGCGTTGCTGCCACCAGATATCAACGAAGGGTTTGGACATTTTTCTGTGTCTGATGGAAAAATTCGTTTTGGTTTGGCAGCCATAAAAGGTGTTGGCAAAAGTGCGGTTGCTGCATTGGTGGCAGAACGTGAAAAAAATGGAAAATTTGTTTCATTGACAGACTTTTGTAGTCGTATGCAAGATGGAGAATTTAACAAACGCAGTATAGAAAGCTTGATTAAAGCAGGTGCTTTGGACTCGTTTGGTGGTACACGCAGTCAATATATGGCGGTGTATCAAAATATATTAAGTGGCATCACACAAGACCGCAAAAAAAATATTGCGGGACAGTTGAATTTATTTGATATGCAAATGGGAGACAATACATCTATCAAACAAAAAGATGAATTGCCTGCATTGGCAGAGTTTTTGCCAAAAGATAAATTGGCAATGGAAAAAGAAGTATTGGGTATTTATGTGAGTGGACACCCACTGGCAGAACAAGCAGAAGAACTGCAAAAAAAAATTAGTCACACAAGCAGAGATTTTTTGCCAGAAGAAGAAACAGAAAAAATGTCTGTATCAGAAGGCGAAAAAGTCATTGTGGGTGGTATGATTGCAGCAAAATCTGTGAAATATACCAGAAATAATGATAAAATGTGTTTTTTGTCATTGGAAGATTTGCAGGGTGTCATAGAAATTGTGGTGTTTCCAAAAGTGATGGAAAAATACATGGCTTTGCTGGAAGAAGAAAATGTTATATTGGTAAAAGGCCGTGCAAATGTGTCCGCAGATGGAGAGGCAAAGGTCATTGCATCTGAAATATTGGCATGGGAACAGGCACAACAAAAAAATAATCCGACACTATGGCTCAAACAACCCACAGGAAAAGAAACACCGCTCATTTGGATTACACCTATATTAGAGCGTTATAATGGCAATACGCCTGTATATATTTATGAAGAAAAAACAAAAAGAAAAATGAAAGCAGACAGCAGATATTGGGTAACATTAGAAGATGCTCTGTTACAAGAATTATGTATGCTTCTGGGTAACGAAAATGTAGCAGTCAAAGAGTAACCGCTACAAAACAGGAAATGTGCGGAAAGGGGAGAAGTCCGTATCAATCAAAAAGCGGTATTCTCACACTGCAAATGATTTTCGTAATCTGGTTTCACATATTTTATAACATGTTTCAAAGAAGCAGAAAAAACTTATTGGGAGGAAATAAGTATGGAAGAAAAGAAAATCAAAAAAATTGGCGTGCTGACAAGTGGCGGCGACGCTCCAGGTATGAATGCGGCAATCCGTGCGGTTGTGCGTACAGCACTATATCACGATATTGACGTGATTGGTATTCGTAAAGGATACAATGGCTTGATTAACGGCGAAATCAAAGAAATGAGAAGCAAAGATGTTTCGAATATCATGAATTTGGGTGGTACTATATTGCACACTGCACGCTGCCCAGAAATGATGACAGAAGAAGGTGCAAACAAAGCAGCTGCCATTTACAAAATTTTGAGTTTAGATGCTTTGGTTGTGATTGGTGGTGATGGTTCTTATCGTGGTATGGGAGAATTGGCAAAAAGAGGTGTCAACTGCATTGGTATTCCTGCAACCATTGACTTGGATATGGATAGCACAGAATATACCATTGGTTTTGACACAGCCGTGAATACTGGTATGGATGCAGTGAACAAATTGCGTGATACATCTAGTTCCCATGAACGTTGCTCTGTTGTAGAAGTAATGGGCAGAAATGCAGGTTATATTGCAACATGGTGTGCGCTGGTTGGTGGTGCAGAAGATGTTATGTTCCCAGAAGCAAAAGGCGAAATTGACAATGCAAAAGTAATACAACAGATTTTGGAAAACAGAAGCATTGGCAAACGTTTGAATTTGATTGTGGTTGCTGAAGGTGTTGGTGGTACACAGAAATTGGCAAAAGACATTCAGGAAATCACAGGTATTCAAACAAGAGCAACCATTTTGGGACATTTGCAAAGAGGTGGCAGTCCAACAGCCACAGACCGTATGCACGCCTCTATGATGGGATATCAAGCCGTAAAAGCAATTTTGGATGGGGAGCAAAACAAAGTGATGTCTTTTAGACAAGGCAGATATGAAATGTTGGATTTGGAAGAAGCATTGCATATGAATAAAGAAATGGATAAAAGCATTTATGACGTCATCAAAATATTGGCGATGTAATACACGGGATTGCAACAAAAAAGAGTAACACGAACAAAGAGGAGGAACAAACGAAATGCGTAGAACAAAAATTGTATGTACTTTAGGCCCTGCAACAGATGATGTGGAAATCATGAAAACCCTTATTCGTAATGGGTTAGATGCAGCAAGAGTCAATTTTTCTCATGGAACATATGAGTCTCATGGCGAAATTATCAAAAAAATGAAACAGGCAAGAGAAGAATTGAATGCACCCATTCCACTGTTGTTGGATACAAAAGGTCCTGAAATTCGTATCAAAACATTTGAAAATGATAAAATTACACTGGAAGCAGGTGACAAGTTCACACTGACAACAGAAGAAATACAAGGTACACAGGAAAAAGTTTCTGTGACATATGAAGATTTGCCAAAAGATTTGCAAAGAGGTTCTCGTGTGCTGATTGATGATGGCTTGGTAGAACTGAAAGTGGACAGCGTGACGAATGTGGAAGTACATTGTACCGTTGTGACTGGTGGTGTGGTTGGTTCTAGAAAAGGTGTAAACCTGCCCGGCGTACAAGTGAACCTGCCTTCTTTGACAGACAAAGATATTTCTGATTTGAAATTTGGTATTGAAAATGGCTTTGATTATGTGGCAGCATCCTTTATCCGTAGTGCAGCAGACGTTTTGAAAATCAGAAAAGTTTTGGAAGAAAATGGTGGCGAAAGCATCCATATTATTTCAAAAATTGAAAATCAAGAAGGTGTAGACAACATCGAAGAAATTTTGGAAGTATCTGACGGTATTATGGTTGCAAGAGGGGACTTGGGTGTGGAAATTCCACCAGAAGAAGTACCTTTGGTACAAAAAATGTTGATTGCAAAAGCAAACAAATACAGTAAACCAGTGATTACAGCAACACAGATGTTGGAAAGCATGGTAAAAAGCCCTAGACCAACAAGAGCAGAAGCAAATGACGTTGCAAATGCAATTTTTGATGGTAGTGATGCCATTATGCTTTCTGGTGAAACAGCGATGGGACAATATCCTTGCGAAGCGGTTGCAACAATGGCAAGAATTGCACATCGTGCAGAAAGCAGTATCAATTATGCAAAAAATCTGACAAGAAAATTAGATACAAAACAAGCAAATATTACAAACGCAATCAGTTTTGCAGCGTGTACATTGGCAGCAGAATTGCATACAACCGCAATTAGCACAATCACAAATTCTGGTTTTACTGCAAGAATGATATCCAAACATAGACCAATATGCCCCATTGTTGCGGCAACTATGAAAGAACAGATTTGGCGTCAATTAAACTTGGTATGGGGTTGTAAACCAATTTTGCATACAGCAGCATTGCCAAAAGGTCAAGTATTTGACACAGCAATGAAACTGGCACAAAAAAGCGGTTTGGTAAAAAATGGAGACACCGTTGTTTTGGCATTGGGTATGCCTGTGGGTGTAAGCGGTTCCACAAATACACTGCGTGTGGATATTGTCGGTGATGTGTTGTGTAAGGGGATTGGTATTGGAAAAAAGAAGGTAAGCGGCATGGCTCGCGTGATTAAAGTACGTGATGAAATGAACCGCACTTTCAAAAAAGGTGATATTCTGGTGGCAACTGCTACAGACAATGATTTTATGCCTTATATACAAAAAGCGTCTGCAATCATTGTTGGCCCAACAGACCATACACAAAATAGTCATGCGGAAATCGTTGGCAGAGCATTGGATATCCCTGTTATCATTTGCGATACAAAGGTGATTGACTTTATTCCAAATGATACATTGATTACTGTGGATGCAGAAAAAGGTTTTGTGTATACAGGTATTCCAAACGAAAAATAATGTAATATAAATTGTAATATCATAGAAAGAAAGTCTGTGTAAAAAGCATATTCTCTAAATAAAAACAGTTGCTTGTTTTTTGATTGATTTATGTAATAAAACAGACTTTCTTTTTTGTTCTTATATTTTGTGTAATATGTATAAAAATAAACATAAAAAATGATAATATTAGACAATTTGTACATTTGTCCGTTGACAAAAGACAAAAATTCAGGTATTATAGACATGCAGTTTAATATTTAATATGTAGAAATATATTTTATATATTGAATAAAGCAGTCAAAAGTTCCAATGATTTGATGTCATACATATTGTAATTTTTGGAAAGGAGAGAACGCATATGGGAACAACACTCATTAGCCCAGATAATACGTGGGCACTGATGGCAATTACTTGTGGTTGGGTGGCATTATCTATTTGGCTGGAACAAACATATGCATGGGCATCAAAAGTATCAGGTGCAATCATTGCCTTAGTTGGTGCATTGTTGCTGACAAATTTCAATATCATTCCAACAAGTGCACCTTGGTTTAATACAATTATTTGGGACTATGTGGTTCCGCTTGCTATTCCATTACTTTTGATGCAATGTAATGTGAGAAAGATATGGAAAGAGTCAGGCAAATTACTGCTCTTGTTTTTGATTGGCTCTGTTGGCACAGCTTGTGCGTCAATATTGGCATACAGCTTGTTGAAAGACAAAATTCCGGATTTGGAAGGCGTTGCAGCAATGATGACAGGGTCTTATATTGGGGGTGGTGTCAATTTTGCAACATTGTCAGCATCATTTGAAGTGCCTGAAAAAGTTGTGGCAGCCACAACGGTTGCAGATAATTTATTGATGGCTTTATATTTCTTTGTGTTGATTAGTATTCCAGGTATAGGATTTTGCCGTAAGCATTTCAAACACCCACATTTGGACGAAGTGGAAAGCAAAGGTGTCAACGAAGAAGCAAAAACACAAGCAGCTGCATATTGGGAAAGAAAACCAGTTTCTTTATTGGATATTGCCATCAACATTGCAATGAGTACAATGATTGTTTGTATTTCTAATACAGTTGCAGCATTTTTGGGCAATGCCATTCCGACAAGCAATGAGTTCTTAAAAATCATCAATAAATTGTTGAGCAATCAGTATTTGGTTATGACAACAGTTGCAATGCTTGTGGCAACATTTGGCGGTGAAAAAGTGGAAAAAACAGCAGGGACACAAGAGATTGGTACATTCTTGATATATTTGTTCTTATTTGTGATTGGTGTGCCTGCATCTATTATGGAAATTTTGCAAAATGCCCCTTTGCTGTTATTGTTCTGTGCCATTATGGTGGTAATC
>JAHHTV010000041.1 GCA_020024395.1 Anaerotignum sp.
ATTTCACACCAAAATATGCACACAATGCTTTACAAATCCCCTCTGCACATTTCTTGCGATATTCTTCTGATAATAGCAACATCGCTTCTTCTTTATTTGTCATAAAACCACATTCTACCAATACCGCTGGCATATTGGTAGCATTTAACACATACAATGAACCACTTTTCTTGACTCCTCTGTTTTTTCGTTTTGTTGCTGTAATCAACTCTTTTTGCACCAATTCGCCCAAGCGTATTGTTTTTGCATCAGCTTTGTCAAAAATCCAGCTTTCCACACCATTTGCATCATTCCAATCATTGCCAAAAGCATTTGCATGTATACTAATATATGCATCTGCTTTTGCTTGATTTGCTCGTTTTACCCTTACAGGAAGTGGTGTATCTGTATCTTCTGGTGCGACTGCCAGTGTATCAAAACCGCAACGTTTTAACATTTCCATCAACAATTCTGCCACACCTGCATTAAATGCATTTTCTTTCATACAAGAACCATCTGTAAAACTTGGTGTCCTTTTCCCTGCCGTTTCTTTTCCATGCCCATCATCCACTGCAATACAAATCATATTTTGTTCCCCTTTCTATCTGTCATTGTTTTTGTCTGAAATACCACTTGTACTTGGGTCAACCAGCACCCCCAAAACTGCCAAACAAGCCGTCGCCAGCAAATATGGGTTTCCCAATACTGTCTTTGCTTCTTGTACCAATATTTCCCAACTGGTAAACAATTCTGGGTCTACTCCAATAGCTGTCAGCACAACGCCAAACAACCCCACCCAAAACCAAGGATTTTTCATTCGTTTTTTGAAATTCATTTGTTTGCCTCCCCTCTATATACTATGCATACTCGTCCAATCTGTGATGTGCAGATTTGGCACTATTTTCCACAACTGCAATACGCCCCTCATGTTCTGTCAATAAACTTCTTACTTCTTCCATATCTTTTTGCATACGCAATATAATATCCAGCTTTGCATCCACAGCCCCACGCCAAGCCGCATCTTTGCTGTTATGTTTTTCTTTGCTCTGCAAAAAACTCAACACACCCAACAAACCACCCAATAAAGACAGTGCCAAACCAATTTCAATTTGCATCTTTCTCACCCCTTTCTCGTGGAGAGCATAAAAAATATACACTCTCAAAAAGTCCTAACATTTTTTTGCATAAAAAAAATCCAATGTATATCACATTGGATTTTCAAACGATATCATCATTCTGAAAACATACCCAGTTTCCGAAATCTTTGGTATCTTTTTTCTGATATTTCTTTTTTTCCAAATTTTTGCAATGTTTGTATATCCTGCAACAGTCTTTGTTTCAAATCTGCACACATCACTTCAAATGCATCAAAATTTTCCACAATCACATCTTCTGCCACACCAAAACGCTTCATATCTTCCGCTGTAATTTTCAAACAAGTTGCTGCATCTGCTGCTTTTGTCGCATCTTCCCACAATATGCTTGCACAGCCCTCAGGAGAAATCACAGAAAATACTGCATTTTCCAACATATACACACGATTTGCAACAGAAAGCCCCAAAGCACCACCGCTACCACCTTCACCAATCACAATGGTAATGATAGGTGTTTGCAGACCCATCATTTGCATCAAATTATCTGCAATCGCCTGACCTTGCCCTCTTTCTTCTGCTTCTTCTCCACAATATGCACCAGAAGTATCCACAAAACAAATCACAGGACGACAAAATTTTTCAGCTTGTTTCATCAAACGCAACGCTTTGCGGTATCCTTCTGGCATTGGGCAACCAAAATTGCAAGCAATTCTTTCCTGTAAATCTCTTCCTCTTTCAATACCAATAAATGTCACAGGAATATCGCCCAAATTACCAATTCCACCAATTATCGCTGCATCATCAGCATATTTTCTGTCACCATGCAATTCTGTACGTTCTGTAAAAAGCTGCTCAATATACGCTCTGGAAGTTGGACGGTCTTGGGCTCTTGCGGCTTGTAATCTTTCATATGCTGTCATCATGCCTTAGCCCCTCCTTTGCTGTGTTGTTTGAGCAAACGTGCCAATGTTTTTCGCATATCGGTTCTTTGCACAATGGCATCTACAAAACCACAATCTTGTAAAAATTCTGCTCTTTGGAAATCATCAGGCAATTTTTTCTTTGTTGTCTGTTCAATCACACGACGTCCTGCAAAACCAATCAAAGCATTTGGTTCAGAAAGTATAATATCCCCTAACATGGCAAAACTTGCCGTCACACCGCCCGTTGTTGGATCAGTCAAAACCGTGATATACAAACCACCTTTGTCGCTGTGGTATTGTACCGCACCGCTTGTTTTTGCCATCTGCATCAAAGACAATATGCCTTCTTGCATTCTAGCACCACCTGACGCTGTAAATCCCACAACAGGCAAATCATGCTCTGCGGCATATTCAAACAATCTTGTAATTTTTTCACCAACCACAGACCCCATACTCCCCATCATAAACTGTGGGTCCATCACAAATATCGCACAAGGCTGTTGATGAATGGTTGCAGTGCCACAAATGACACCTTCTTCTTGACCAGTTGCGGCTTTTGTTGTTTCCATTTTATTTTCATATCCCGGAAAATCCAAAGGATTTTGTGTTTTCAAACCAGTTATCAATTCTTGGAAACTTCCTTTATCACAAGTCGCTTTTAATCTGTTTTTTGCGTTAATTCTGTAATGGTATCCACACGCAGGGCAAACCATTTTATTTTTTGCAACAGAACGTTTCACATCTATCGATTTACAAATGGGGCATCTAATTTTTTCTTCCACCATTGGTGTAATGCCGCCACTTTCCAGCACATTTCTTGATTTTCGGAACATCCCAACAATATTATTCAAGTTCTGTGCCTCCTTCCGCCAACAATTCAGGCAATATCAAGGTATCATATTCCCCTTTTTGGAATTTTTTATTTCTCACCAAACGCAGTTGGTCTTCAATATTGGTATTGATACCATGAATGACCATTTCACAAAGTGCCACTTCCATTTTCCGAATGGCATCTTCTCTTGTTGGTGCATATACAATCAATTTACCAATCATGGCATCATAAAACGGTACAATCAAACAATCCTGCACCAATGCTGTATCAAAATGCACTCTTGCACCACCTGGCACATGTAGAAAATCCACTTGTCCTGTACTTCTTGCGTTAATACGACATTCTATCGCATGTCCATGCAAATGAATATCTTCTTGTTTGAAATCCAGTGGTCTTTTGCAAGCAATGCGAATTTGCCATTTTACAATATCCACATCACTAATTTCTTCTGTAATGGGGTGTTCCACCTGCAAACGAGTATTCATTTCAATAAAATAAAATTTTCCATCAGGGGCAAGCAAGAACTCTACTGTACCTGCATTCACATACTTTGCAGCCTTTGCTGCTTTGATTGCCGCATCTGCCATATTTTGTCGAATTTCTTCTGTTATCACAGGGCAAGGTGTTTCTTCCAATACTTTTTGTTTGTTGAGTTGTAAAGAGCAATCTCTTTCTCCCAAGCAAACAATATTGCCAAATGCATCTGCCAAAATCTGCATTTCCACATGACGCACAGAATGTAAATATTTTTCCAAAAATACATCACCATTGCCAAAAGCACTTTTTGCCTCTGCTGATGCAGCCAAAAAAGAAGCTTCCAAATCTTCTGCTTTTTCCACAACACGGATACCTTTGCCGCCACCGCCTGCGGTTGCTTTTACCAATATCGGATATCCGATTTCATCTGCAAGTCTTTTTGCTTCTTCCACATCATGTAAAATTTCTGTTCCTGGCACAACAGGTACGCCAATTTCTTTCATCAACTGACGAGAATGGTCTTTATCACCCATCATATCCAAAACAGAGCTATCTGGCCCAATAAATACAATGCCTTTTTCTTCACACAATGCTGCAAATTCTGCATTTTCAGACAAAAAGCCATATCCTGGGTGAATGGCTGTGGCATTGGATGCCAAAGCCGCACTGATGATATTTTTCTGGTTCAAATAGCTTTCTGCTGCGGCATTTGCACCAATACAAATGCGTTCATCAGCCAATGCCACATGCAGAGAATTTTGGTCAGCCTCAGAATATACTGCCACTGTTTCAATGCCCATTTCTTTGCAAGCACGAATAATGCGAACGGCAACTTCTCCTCTGTTAGCAATCAGAATTTTTGAAAACATATCGCATTACTCCTTTATCAGTGCAAAAGAAAATTCTGCACTTACACATAATTTACCATCCACATAGCCTTTGCCACTTGCCCAATAAAAAGGGCCTTTATGTTTAATCAGTGTGCATTCTGTTTCAAACACATCACCAGGACGCACACTGTTTTTGAAACGCACTTTGTCTAATCCTGTAAAATAAGGTGTTGCACCTTCTTCAGCTTCTGACAACAGTACACAGGCGGACTGTCCGAGAATTTCGCACAAAATAACACCTGGCACAACGGGATTTTCGGGAAAATGCCCTTTCAAAAACCATTCTGTACCATCAATGGTTTTTTTACCATGCGCAACACCATCACGCAATTCTGCTTCATCAATCAAAAGCATATTGTCCCGATGGGGCAATATTTTTTTCAATTCTTCTTGTTTCATCTGTTCCGCCTTCTTTCTATTTATTTTTAATCTTCTCTGATACGGAACAATGTCTGCCCATATTCTACAATCTGTGCATCAGACACACAGATTTCTTCTACAATACCGCTACACTCTGCGGCAATTTGGTTAAACATTTTCATAGACTCCACAATACAGATTGTGTCACCTGCATTGATGTGGTCACCCACAGACACATAAGGAGCTGCACCGCTTTGAGAAGCCAAATACACCGTGCCCACTAAAGGGGTTTTTTGTTCGTAAAAATCATCTTCCAGTATTGGTTTTGGCTGTTCTTTTGGCATAGGTGTTATTTGTACGGTTTCTTGCACCATTGGCACAACCACACCTTCGCTTTTGCCAGATTCCAATACCAAATGGCTTTCTCCTTCTGTCAATTCCAGTTTTGTCAAACCATTTTGTTTCATAATATTTGCCAATTCCGCAATTTTACTGATATCCATAATCCATCACCCTTTGAACTTTTTGAATGCAATACAAGCATTGTGTCCACCAAATCCCAAAGATGTAGACAACACAGCTTCCAATTCTGCTTCTTCTGCCACATTTGGTGTATAATGCAAATCGCACAATTCATCTTGTTCCAACAAATTGATGGTAGGCGGTACCAAATTATGGTTCATTGCATAAATGGATGCAATGGCTTCTGCGGCACCTGCTGCCCCCAACATATGTCCTGTCATAGATTTTGTAGAGCTGATATGCACTTTTTTTGCATCTTCGTCGCCGAGTGCTTTATGAATGGCATTTGTTTCTGTTTTATCGTTCAATGCAGTGCCTGTGCCGTGTGCATTGATATATATTTTTTCAACTGGAATATCTTGTATTTCTGCCATAGCCTCTTTGATTGCTTTTGCACTTGCCACAGCACTTTCGTCAGGTGCTGTCACATGGTGTGCATCACAAGTAGAACCATAGCCGCAAACTTCTGCATAAATTTTTGCACCTCTTGCTTTTGCGTGTTCATATTCCTCCAATATCAACGCACCAGCACCCTCACCCATCACAAAACCGCCTCTGCGTTTATCAAAAGGCAACGATGCTGCGTTAACATCTTCTGAGGCACTCAATGCCATACACGCACCAAAACCAGCAACAGCCAATTCTGTAATTGCTGCCTCACTACCACCACAAATCGCCGCTGTCACATATCCATGACGAATCGCTCTAAACGCTTCCCCAATGGAAGTTGTACCCGTTGCACAAGCAGTTGTCATAGACACACAAGGGCCTTGTGCATGAAATTTAATGGCAATATGCCCTGCTGCAATATTACTAATCATTTTTGGAATAAACAAAGGGGATACACGTCTTGGGCCTTTTTCCTCCATCACTTTGTAAGACTCAGCAAATGTTTCAAAGCCACCAATACCGCTACCAAAATACACACCCAATGCATCATTTGCAATATTGCCTTCCAAACCACTATCTGTCATCGCTTCTGTTGCAGCAGCCATTGCATATTGTGTAAAACGGTCTACTTTTTTTGCAGACAATTTATCCATACAACACAGAGGGTCAAAATCTTTGACTTCTGCTGCCAATTTATATTTTGATTCGGAAACGTCAAAACGTGTAATCATACCAATACCGTTTTTGCCGTTTTTCAAACCTTCCCAAAAATCGGGAGCCGTGTTGCCAATCGGTGTCACTGCACCCATTCCTGTTACAACAACTCTTTTCATAAAGTACCTCCTACATTGCCAGTCCACCGTCAATGCGAATTACCTCGCCCGTAATATAATCGGACTGGTCACTTGCCAAAAACAACGCAAGTTTTGCCACATCTTGTGGTGTACCAAATTTTTTCATCGGAATAAAGTCTTTCAACTGGTTATTTTCGGAAAGATTTTCTGTCATATCCGTTGCAATAAAACCAGGTGCAATGGCATTACAGCAAACGCCTCTGCCTGCCAATTCTTTTGCAATAGATTTTGTCAAGCCCACAAGCCCTGCCTTTGATGCAGAATAATTCGCTTGACCAGGATTTCCCATCAATCCAGAAACAGAACTGATGTTTATGATTTTACCGCTTCTTTGTTTCATCATCACAGGATATACCTGTTTTATCATATAAAAAGCACCTTTCAGATTTGTGTCCACCACGCTGTCAAAATCGGGGACTTTCATCATTGGTACCAATTTGTCCTTGGTAATACCCGCATTGTTTACCAGTATATCTACACCGCCAAAATCTTTTACAATCTGTTTGCAGATGGTTGCAACCTGCTGTGCATCTGCCACATTACACTGATAAGCTTCTGCTTTCACACCCATTTGCAAAAGTTCTGCTTTTGTTTCTTCTGCTTTTTGGGTATTACCAGCATAAAGCAATGCGATATTTGCACCATTTTGTGCAAACATTTTACAAATGGCAGCACCAATACCACGGGAACCACCTGTCACAATGGCTGTTTTTCCTTTTAACATATCTTGTGTACCTCCTCTGCCACTTGGCGTGCTTCTTCCATATTGGAAACAGCAAACACTTTGCTATCTGGAAGAATACGGCTGATGAGTTTTTTCAGTGTTGTACCAACACCCACTTCTATAAATATATCAAAGCCGTCTTTCGCCATATTTTCAATACTTTCTTGCCAACGCAAGGAATGGTTAATTTGTTTTTCCATCAAATCCAATACATTTTCTGTATAAGGTTTTGTTGTAAAGTTAGAATATACAACAATTTCTGGTTTCTGTATAGAAATTTCTTTTATTCCCTTTGCAAATGCCACCGATGCATCATTCATAAATGGAGAGTGAAAACCGCCACCAACTGCCACAGGCAAGCATCTACCGCCTGCTGTTTTCACTTCCTTACCAAATTCGTCCAATTCTTCTTTTTTGCCTGCAACCACCAGCTGTCCAGGTCCATTATAATTTACAGGGAATACATTTTCATAATTTTCACACAATGCTTCTACTACATTGTTTTCCATTTTCATCACTGCCACCATGGATGCAGGATTTTCTTTTGCTGCTTTGCCCATTGCAGCCCCTCTTGTGCAAGCAATGCGAAACCCATCCAATGGTGTATATGCTTTGGCAAATGCTAACGCTGGCACTTCTCCCAATGAAAAACCTGCAACACCATCTGGTATAACACCTGCTTCTTGCAGTGCCAATGCTGCCGCAATATCTGCCAAATATAAACAAGGTTGTGTATTTTCTGTTTGTTTCAATTCTTCATCTGTACCTGCAAAGCACTGTTGTAAAGTACCGGGGCGGATTTCCTCCGCCCTGTCAAACAATTCTTTGATATTTTGTTTTTCATCATAGAATTCTTTGCCCATACCGGCCTTTTGTGCCCCTTGTCCAGAAAAGACAAAGGCTATTTTACCCATTTTGCCGCTCCTTTCAGCAGTTCTTCCGCTTTTTCTGCCACTTCTTTGACAATTTCCGCTGCTGGTTGTTGTTTTTGCAACATACCAGAAATTTGCCCTGCCAAGAAACAACCGTTTTTGGTATCTCCTTCTACGGCTGCTTTACGCAAAGCACCAACACCCAATCTATCAATATCTTCTACTGTTGTTTCGGGTGCATATTCCACTTTCAAGAATTCACGGCTAAATGGGTTTTTCAGACAACGGCAAGTACTTCCACTAAAACGTCTACCAGTTGCCACTGTGGAAATATCTGTTGCTTTTAGCACCATTTCTTTGAAATTTTGGTGAACGCCACATTCTTCTGCCAACAGGAAGCGTGTCCCCATCTGTACCCCAACAGCACCCAACATAAATGCTGCTGCCATGCCACGACCATCGCCAATACCGCCTGCTGCAAGTACAGGAATATTCACTGCATCGCAAACCTGCGGTACCAAAGGCATGGTTGCCATATCCCCGATATGCCCGCCAGATTCGCCACCTTCTGCAATCACTGCACAAGCACCTGCTCTTTCCATCATTTTTGCTGCTGCCACAGAGGCAACCACAGGAATGACAATAATATTTGCTTCTTTCCACATTCCCATATATTTTTTAGGCATACCAGCACCAGTTGTCACAACTGCAATTTTTTCTTCTGCCACAATTTTTGCAACTTCTTCCACATGGGGACTCATCAACATAATGTTGACGCCAAAAGGTTTATCTGTCAATTCTCTTGCAATTTTAATCTGTTCTCTCAGATAATCGCCATCTGCATTCATTGCAGAAATGATACCCAGACCGCCACCATTGGAAACCGCTGCCGCCAGCTTGCCGTCTGCAATCCAAGCCATACCCCCTTGAAAAATTGGGTATTCTATGCCAATCATAGAGCAAATCGGTGAAACAATCATTTCTTTCCCTCCAGTTGCTTTTCTCAATCAGTTTTGTTTGCTTTCAATCATTGCTACCAAATCAGCAACGGTTTCTACTCTGTTTTCGCCCATTTCGATTTCTGTGCCAAGTTCTTCTTCCAAGCTCATCAAAAGTTCCATAACGTCCAAAGAGTCGATACCCAAATCGCCGAATTTTGTTTCCATTGTAATTTCAGAAACTTCACATTCCAATTTTTCTGCCAATAATGTTGCAATCTTTTCAAATACCATAATTCATTCTCCTTTTCATTGTTCAAAAATTTCTTTTTCATCATCATAACTGGGGCGAATTTCGTCCCCGAATGTCCTTTTTCGGACTTGTATATGAAACCTAATGGTTCATTACCATCTCAAAATGCAAGCTGCACTTGCAAGCCCACCACCAAATGCAGGCAACAAAAGTAAATCTCCTTTTTGCAGCATTCCTTTGTGATTCATTTCATCTAATGCAATCGGAATACTTGCAGAAGATGTATTGCCGAAACGGTCAATATTGACATAAAATTTTTCTTTCGGCACTTTCAGCATCACACTTGCAAAATCAATAATTCTTTGATTTGCCTGATGTGGCACAATATATTTGATATCATCAAATGTCAGTCCATTTTGTTCCAACAAATCTTTTGTATCATGACAAATGGCATTGACTGCAAACTTAAATGTATCTTGTCCTTTCATATGAATAAACGGTTTTTTCTGTTTTCCTTCATAAAACGGAGATTTCCCAATGGCTTGTGGAATATCAATCACATTATTGCCACCTTTTACATGAAACACAGCATCCAAATAATTGTCGCCTGCTTCCAAAACCACAGCACCTGCACCATCACCAAATATCACACAAGTACTTCTGTCCTCCCAATCCACAATACGGCTCAAACGTTCTGCACCAATCGCAAGCACTTTTTTCACTTTGCCTCTTGCAAAAAAACCTGCTGCTGTTTCCAGCATAAACACAAACGCAGAGCACGCCGCATTGATATCCATTGTCATGCAAGATACGCCCAATTTGTTTTGTATCATACAAGATACCGAAGGGGATATGGACTCTCCGCTTACACTTGCTGTCAATATCAAATCAATTTCTTCTTTTTTTACGCCACTATTTTCCAGCGCTGCCAGTGCCGCTTTGTATCCCATATCAGCTGCCGTTTCATTTGTGCTGATGTGGCGTTGTTTGACACCAACTCTTTGCATAATCCATGCATCATTGGTATCCACCAATTTTGATATATCTTCATTTGTCACCACTCTTGGTGGGACATACATTCCCGTTCCCAATACCGAAAAGCTCATGTTTTTATTCCTCCTGCTACTGCCATTCTTTTGTACTGTACGATAAATTAGTACCATTTTACCAAAAAAAGTTACAGGTTTTTGTTATATTTTTTTGTATTTTTTTTCATACAATATCAAACACGCTTTCTTTGACACAATAATAAAATGAACATACTGCAAGATATCACCATATAAACCACTACGCCCAAAAATGTAACAATTCTTCTACGACGCATTTTTTTTGCCAACATACAAAAATTTTGTTCCATATTTGGCTGTAATATCGTATGGTTTTTTTTAGAAACTGCTTGATAATATTTTCTGTATTGTTTGTACTGCATTCTGCATTTTTTGCAATGCCACAAATGTGCTGCCACTTCTTTTTGTGTGTTGGGACTGGCAAGCCCATCTTGATATAATGCAACCAAATCCATTACAACATCACAACTCAAACTCATTCTGCAATACCTCCATCATTTTTTTCTTTGCCCGAAAAAAAATTACTTTTGCGGAATTTTCGCTAATTTTCAATGCTGCTGCTATCTGCGAAAAAGAAAGCTCGGCATAAATCCGTAACAATACCACATCTCGATATTTTTTTGGAATTTCTCTCATCATTTTTCTAACTGCTTTTGTAATATATACTTTATCCATATATGTTTCTGGGTCATCTGTTTCAATGCCATACGTATTTGCCACCAAATCCAAATTTGCAGCATCTAAATGTAATTTGTTTTTTTTCAAATATCGTAAATACACATATTTTCCAATGGATATCAACCATGTAGACACTTCACATTCGCCACGAAAACGATGTATTGCTGTATATGCTTGCAAAAACGTTTCTTGGGTCAAATCTTCTGCCAAAGAACGGTCTGCACAAAGCCGATACAAAAATGCGTATACCCTTTCGTAATATGTTGCGTACAATGCCTCAAAGGAACGCATTTTTCCACCCCCCATTTTTTGGCATATAAAACATTTTTCTTTGTGGAAACAGTATATCACAACATCTTTGTAAAATCCACCCACTTATGTGTATTGTTCAGATAATTACTGATATAAAGCCCAAAAAAAATCGAAAATTCTATTGACTTTTTATCAAAAAAGTTGCAGAATATTACTATTGTATTGCGGCGTGTGGCTCAGCTTGGTAGAGCGCTACGTTCGGGACGTAGAAGTCGCAGGTTCAAATCCTGTCACGC
>JAHHTV010000042.1 GCA_020024395.1 Anaerotignum sp.
TAATTTTTTTGCTGTATCATTTGTCTGTTGTTGTGTAGGTTGTTTTTGCTGCTGTTGTTGTTTTTCTTGCTGTTTTGGTTGTTTCTGTTTTTGAGGTATTGGTTCTTTTGGCTGCTTTTGTTGTTTTGGTTTATGGATATTTGTTTGATGCTGTATCCATATGTGTTCTATTTTCATTGTCACAAACACAAATCGCCGCAAAGCAATATCCACCAAAAACAATAATAGCCCTACAAGCAATAATATTTGTTGCAATTCTTTTTGTGCTACAGTGCCTGACAATGTTTGTGCAAACACATCTTCGCCTTTTGTCAATATTCGACCACCTGTAATATCTGCAATCTGTTGCAATATTTGCAAACCATTTTTCTTTGTTGTCATATCATATTCTTTGGGATACCCAATATAAAAACCAGTATTTGCATTTATTTTGCTGCCATCTTTTTTGGTAATCATAATATTTGCAATATATGCCCCTTGTTTTGCAGTATCCAACACCCCTTCATATTTTTCTGGTGTCATCATTTGCAAAGGCACATCAAATGTCTGATTGTCTGCTGTCACCACTTTAGCAGATACCTTTTCTACTGTTTCATCAAAAGGCATTTCCAAATGCAATATACTTTCTTTTTCACCAGCCGCCGCAGACAGCACCAAATCATCCGATGCTTGTGTTTTCATTGTCCAAGCCACCGTATTACGTAATATCGAAACGCCATTATCTGCTGCAAGCCATGATTTTGACCATTGCCCATCAACATCTGCCGTCCATACGGCGGTTCTACCTAACCCATACTGCCATGTTGCCAATATCGGTTCTTCTTTGTCACTAACCAGTACCATATCTGCACGGCTTTTTCCATTTGTACCCACATAACCATCCAATGATGGTACCGTGTTCACACCAGATAATATTGCAGAAGCGTGTTGCTGCTGAGGATAAAATGTGCGATGGTTCAAAAACTCTTTGCCTGCCAGTATTGTTTCTTTTGCAAAAATTTCAGGCAAATCTGTAAATTCATCTGTAAAGTAATATCTGCCGCCACCTTTTTCTGCCAAATATTCTAATAATTTTGTATCTGCATCACCACCCACAGCCACTGTGGAAAGTGTTATTTGTTCTTCTTTCATTCTTTGTAACAACATCTGATATCCCGTTTGCTCTGCCTGTCCATCTGTCAAAAGCAATATATGGCGTTGTTTTGTCTGTTCTTTTTCCATTGCTTCCACAGCCATCTGCAAAGCAGGCAATATGCTTGTACCACCAGCCAGTTGTATACTGCCTGCGGCTTTTGTCAAAGTATCTTTATTTGTTGTCACTTCTTGTGGCTTAGCCACCCATTCTGCCAAATCATCAAATGCAATGACACCCACTCTGTCACCTTTTTGAAAATTGTCCAAACTGCGTATAACAGCCTCTTTTGCCATTTCCATACGAGAAATACCATAAGCACCATCTCCCATACTGCCAGAATGGTCAACCACCATTATCATCGTCATATCAGACTCTTGCCCTTCTGTTTTCAAATCCATATTCACAGGCAATATTTCTTCTAATATGGTATTTTGATAACCACCCAAAGCAAATGCATTTTCACCACCGCTGACCAAAACACCGCCACCAGTCACACGGACATATTTTTCCAGTGTTTCCAAAAAGCCTTTTGGAAAATGCTCCACAGAAACATCGGCAAGTATCACACCATCATATGCAGAAAGCTGTTCTATGGCAACAGGGGATGCAGACGCTTGCACACGTTTGATATGCATTTGTCCAGATAACATGTCTTCCCATGCTTTACCGCTTTGTTCTTGTTCAATCACAAGCACCTGTGGCACATCTGCAATATATGTATATGCATACACTTGGTTGTTTTCTGGCAATGTATCTGTTTGTGCTTCAATTTCCGCACGATATGTCACACCGCCGCCTTTTTCCGTCAAATCAGAAAACACCACTTTATTTTCACCTTTATGCACAGAAATTTGCTCTTGTGCAATGAGTGTATTGCCTTTGTATAATCGTATTTGTGCAGGTGTGTCCATATTGGCATCTATTTGCAATGCAATATCATATCTTGTATTTTTGTTAATCACTTTTGGAAGTTCCATATTTGTCAGTTGCACTTCTTGACGTTCTTCCGTTTGCAATGGCACAACATCTACCACAATCCCTTGTGCTGCCAAAGCCCTTGCCTGCTGCACACCATCATCCTGCGTTTCGTTGCCATCAGACAATAACACCACTCTTTTTGCCGTTTTTTCTGGCATCACTGATGCTGCCAACCGCAGTACCGCTGCAATATCTGTACCACTTTTGTCTGTTTCTGAAATAAAATCCACAGAAACATCGGTATCTTTTTTTGGTAGTTGCTCCACACCAGCCATACGCCCAAATGAAAGCACCCCCATCATATCTTTTTTATCTTTTGCCTCTTGTACAGCTGTCAAAAATGTTTTCATTTCCTTTGCTGCATTTGTTGCACTGGCAGAACGGTCAGCTGCAAAAATTGTGGTTGTACCATTTGCTTTTATTGTGATATTGGGTTGTGCCATTGCCAATATCAGCACACTGCAAACCAAAAGTCGTATCACACTATAAAACTTTTGCTGAAAAGATGAGCCAAATTGTCCTTTTCTTGCTACCCAAATCACAATACCAAACACGATTGGCAGCAATAGCAACCAAAAAGGCTGTTGTAATTCAATTTTCACGACAATTCACCCACCATTCTGTCAAAATCACGCCTAGCAATAACAACAATAACCAAATTGCAATCGGTTTCCCTGCATGAATGGTTTTGTTTGTTGTTGCTGTTTGTTGTGCTGCCTCTTTTGTAACACGCAAATCAGACTCTCCCACCACCTGTGCATTGACACCAAACGGTGTTGTTGTGGTATTGCCTTTTGCGTCTGTTTCATTGAGTAAATACCAGCCTGTTTCTGCTGTTTCTGTCAACGCTCTTGCAGGTGTTGGCGGCAATATTGCAATTTCTTTGCCTTCTGCTGTTTGTACGGTTGCTTTTTGTGTATCTGGTTTTAATGCAAATGTCACAGCTTGTCCTGCAATACTTTGTGAAACACCTCCTGTCTGTTCTGGAAAATACCATTGTATCAAACGATACCACAGCACAGGAAATGTTGTTTGTAATGGAAAATCACTGTCATGCAAATCAAATCCCAATGCCGCAATTTTTCTGCCTTCTGTTTCTCCAAACAATCCCAGTGTTTTACCTTCTGCCTGCAAAAAAGCCTTGCCCCAATTTGCAGAAAGTGGTGTACCTTTTTGCAGTGCAAAAGCCACATCCGTCACATTTTCCAAGCCAGTACCATCTGCACCTCTCACCATTTCTGAAAAATTCTGTTCTGCCTCCACTGTAAACAAACTGTTTTGTGGTGGATTGAGAAAAAGCAAATGCCCATCTGTTGGCAATATTTCTGGTATCATACCATCAAAAATATACAATCCATATCCTGTTGCTTCTGGTGTATCTGTTTTATAAAAATCCACTTTTTCCAACAGCGATAATGATTTTTCTAAAAATACATTGCCTTTTGTCACCAAAAGCACTTTTTGTGTTTCTGCTTTTCCAACACCCAAATATCTGATATCATCTATAGGCAATGCATCTTGTGGAGATATACGCACCTCTAATGTTTTTGCTTGTTTTGGTACGCCTTGAAACACCACATCCACATCTTGTTCTGCATCCACTGTCACCGTTTTGGTATCATACGCCGCACCATCTGCAAACAATGTCACCGTTTTCTGTATTTCTCCTGTACCATACCAATGCAAACGAGCCAACACATAACCACCATCTGCTTGCAATGTATGAGAAAGCAACGTCACAGCTGTATTTTGTTCTTGATTATTGTAAATTTGTTCCACTACCTGCATGGTACCCAAATTGCCATAATTATCTGTATATAGCAGTATATCGCCACCCAAAGCATCTTGCTCTGCTGCCAATAATGTTTTTGCACCTTCCCAGTCCACACCACCTGCGGTTGGTTGTGCTTTTTCTAATAACTGCAATACCGTTTTTTTATCCTGCCCACCGCTCACAGCCACAAATGGGCTATCAGTCAGCATCACCAATGAAAAGGAAGAATTTTCGGCAGATTGTTCCACCCAAGTCATCATATCTTTTTTTGCCAAATCAAAACGAGATTGCTTACCATCTGTTGTTTGCATACTCAAAGAACAATCCAAAGCCAACACAGCATCTTGTACTTTCATACTGCCAGCCACAAAAGGTGCTGCCAGTGCAAAAGACAAAAGCACAGCTGCTGCAATTTGCAACAACATCAATTTATTTTTTTTCAATTTTTGCCACGGTTGTTGTGATTTTGTCTGTGTCAACACCTTTTCCCAAAGAAATAGACTTGGCACCTGTTTTTGCTGATATTTTTGTTTCCACAAATACATCAAAACAATCACAGGCACCGAAAGCAATGCCAACAATCCCAAAGGCTGTAACAACCCCATGCCTTTTCCCCCTTACATTTTATCAAACACCAAATGCAGTCAATATATTTGTCACATCATTTCCTGTTTCATAGAACACAAAAAATTTCTCTTTTGGTATCAAAAATCTCAAATGTTTTGTCATGCCGTCCAATATTTCCAACTGCACATAACCATCATATACCACCATATTTGTCAAAAGCACTGTTTTTTCTGTATGATGTCCATACAAATCCATTACAAAATTCCATTTTACACCATATATTGCCAAAGGCGTTTTATTTGTAGGCAAAGCATCTACTTTTTTCCAAGTATCTACCACCATATCAGAAACAAAATTTTCTGTGTTTTGTACAATTTTTCTTGTATCCAAATCTGTTCTTGTCATCACCAAACCTTGTCTTGCTTTTTGGTTACCATCCAAAAATATTTGTTTTGCCCATTCAACATGGTTCAATTCTTTCACAACATCTGTTTTTGCTGTATGCATTGCCTGTTTGACATCTTCTGACATACCTTTCATATTTTTTTGCATTTCTGTGCGAAAAGTTGTAAATGCATCATTCCAGTTCTGATTTTGTTGCATAATAAACCCCTCCTGTTACCCCTTTTATTGTTTTGTTCGGTATTGCCATCAAACACCAAAACCTGTCAAATGTGTTGTCACATCATTTTCAATTTCATATGTCACACAAAATGCATCTTTGGATATCAAACAGTCCAAATATTTTGTCATGCCGTCCAATACTTCTAACTGTGCATAACCATCATATACCACCAAGTTTGCCAAAATCAATGTTTTTTCTATATGATGTCCGTCCATTTCCACATAAAATGTGCGTCCCACATCATATACCGCCAAAGGCGTTTTATTTTCTGGCAAAGCATCTACTTTTTTCCATTCCTTCACATTCATATTTGCAATAAAATCTTTTGTTTCTGTTACGGTTTGTGGTGTATCCAAATCCATTCTTGTCAACACCAATTTTTCTTTTTCTACACCATCTGTAATCAAAAATACTTCTTCTGCCCAGTTGATATTGTTTAATTCTTGTGCAACTTCTATTTTTGAATCCTCTATGGTTTGTTTTAGTTCATTTGTAACATCTTTCAGCCCTTCTATATTTTGCTGTATTTCCGTTGCTTCTTTTTCTTTCACTATGCCACAGCCACTCAAACAAAAAGCTGTCAATACGCCAAAAATCCATATTTGATTTCGTTTCATATAGATATCCTCCTATCGCTCTAATGTAGAAAAATAATCAGAAACCAATGTTTTCATACCATACGGAATATTTTGTTCATCTAAAGTACGCATCGCATCATTGCGATATTGTTGATACACGGTATCATATGGCACACTTTCCCCACGTTCTCCCATCGTATGATGTTGTGTCATGGTTGTTTGTCCCATTTGTGTATCTGTACCTTGTATCTGTACATCTTGGTCTGCTTTTTCTGCGGCAAAACGGGTATAAATTTTTTCAGACTCTATATGTCCAGACCCTCTGCCATTGCCTGTTTGTCCATTGCCATTACCTGTACCGTTGCCTGTTTGCCCATTGCCATTTCCTGTTTGCCCATTGCCATTTTCTGTGCCACTTTGATTGCCTGCATCTTGTGCAGTATTCTGCGTCAAAGCACTCTGTGCCAAAACTTGATTCATTTTTTGCAAACCATATCGTAAATTGGCATTTTGATTTGCCTGCCCCACAGCAACTTTTTCTAGCTGTTCTAATATTTGTTGCAAATCCTCACCATTTTGTAAAGCCTCTTGCAACTTTTCCAATATTTCCTGCATATCTGCATCAGAAATTTCTGTTTGTGACAATGCTTGTGCAAGTGCAGCTTTTTGTTCTGCGGACATATTTTGTAATGCTTGCATCATATTTTGCATTGCCGCAGAAATTCCTTTGCTGTCGCCTTTTTCCATCTCTTTTGCCACTTCTTCCATACCGCTTTGCTTTTGCAATGTTTCTGCCAATGCTTGCAAATCTTTAGAAACACTTTTTTTCTCCAATGCTTTCATTTCCTGTTGTGCTTGCTGTATGGCTTCTTCTGCTTGTTTTTGTGTTTTGGCTTGTTTCAATTCCTTTTCCAAACTTTTTACTGCTTTTGCAAATATTTGTTCTTCTTCTTTTGTCATATCATCTTTCATTTCTTGTTGTACTTGCTCTATTTTTTCCAATTTTGCATCTGCAAACACTTCTGCCTCTGGTTCTTTTTGTATTGGTACAAAACCTGCACATACCAAAAGTACAAACATCATACCACACAATCTGCACCATTTTTTCGGCAAAAGCATATGATATTGTTTTGCAAAATTCTGTTCTTTTGCCTTTGCAAAACCATCTGCCACAGCCAAATCTTCCACTTCATTTTTTGTCCCTCTTTGAAGCAGTTCCATTGTTGTAATCATACGTTCTGCCCCACCACAAGCATCTGCTGTGATTGCTGTTTCTTTTGCTGTTACTTTTTTTACAAAAAAAGCTGTGATAATTGCTGCCAAAAAACCACACAACAGCAAGCTGACACACACAACAAAAACACCATCTATACGATAAAATTTAGACAGCAAAATAATAGCAACGCTCACGCCACTTGCGACTGTTTCCCATATCAAAAACCATTTGCAAAACCGTTCCGCCATCATTTTTCGTTTCAGCGGAAACAGCAACCGCAGAAATTCTTTCATTTTTTACGACTCCTTTTTCGTTCTCTAACAGGATTTATCATTCTGGAGGATAACCATACAAAAACAGCAATCACCACAACATCAAACATCATGTGCAATAGCCACATATGAGATGCCAGCCACAACACAGCAGGTGAAGCATCTGGCACATTTCTAATGACACTGCTCACAATATCTGTGCCAAGCTGTGTATCTATCATAGAGAAAAATGCTACTCCAGGATTTGGTATCAATACAAATATACTTGCCATCAGTGGCAGTTCTCCATTTTCTGTCATCGTCGCAGAAATAAACAAAAACCCCAGCAACAACAGCGTACCAAAACACAACACACCAATCACCAAATACATCAATACAATAGACGTAATGGTTTTTTTGAACACACAAGAAAAATATACAGATACCGCACCCACCATGCAAGCACTTACCAATACAAATAAGAACAATTCCAATATTTGCAATACAGATACACTGCCAAAATAAAATGCAATACCAAATATGGGCAATGAACCGACAATCAAAAGTAGTATATACATCAATGATGCCATCAATTTACCCATAACTATTGAAAACGAACTCATTTTTGTTACCAAAAGTAAATCCAACGTCTGTCGTTCTCTTTCTCCACTAATGCTACCAGCCGCTACCGCTGGTGCCATCAGCATAACAAGCCCCATTTGTATAGATGCCAAAACAATATAAAGCACCACCATATTTTCTGGGTCAAAAGACAAATTATAATTTTGAAACATACTCACATATACAAAGAAATTTACTCCCAACGCTGTAATAATCAAAAATATTGCCAAAGCACCATATGTTTTCCAGTTTCGCATTGTGGTAATGGCTTCTCTGCGTAATACAGGATTTATCATACTTTTTCCCCTCCTGTTACTTGCATAAATATTTCTTCCAAATTTCCTTCTTTTTCTTGGAACGACAACACAGGAATATCAGCAACCACAAGTTGTTTCAAAACATCTGCCAACTGCTGTTCTGTTCCATCAAATGCAAATTGTACATCTGTTGTCTGTTCTTCAATATTTTGTATGATAGGCATTTGTTGCAAAATATTTGTCACTTTCTGTGCCTCACCCAAAAACTTCACATGAATGATACGTTTTTGTGTCAATTTTCTCATAATATCTTGCACTGTGCCCTGTGTTGCCACTTTTCCATGATTGATAATTCCCACTTCTGTACACATCTCTGCCAATTCAGGCAATATGTGTGAGCTTATGACAACTGTTTTTCCCATCATTTGCAACTGTTTCAATACTTCTTTCATTTCTACCCTTGCTCTTGGGTCAAGCCCGGAAGCAGGTTCATCTAATATCAACAAATCTGGGTCATGCACCAAACTTCTTGCCAAACAAAGCCTTTGTTTCATACCTCTTGACAAGCTATCCACATACGCATCTTTTTTATGAGAAAGGTCTACAATTTCCAACAAATTGTCAATGATAGCATTTCTTTCTTTGTAAGGGATTTCATATGTACCTGCATAAAAATCCATATATTCTGTCACTTTCAAATTATCATATACACCAAAAAAGTCAGGCATATACCCAATTTTTGTACGCAATAACTTTGCATCTTTTGTCATATCCACATCATTCAGCAGTATATTGCCCGCAGTTGCTCGCAACAAACCTGCCATCATACGCATGGTGGTTGTTTTTCCTGCACCATTTGGACCTACAAAACCAAATATACTCCCATCTGGTATGGTCAAATTCAAATGGTCTACTGCTGTAAATCTTCCGTATTGTTTCACCAAATCACGCAGCTCAAGCATACAGACCGCCTCCTTTCACACGCAGTTTTGGTACAAGAATATACCCATGCTCTGAAATATATATTTTGATTTGTACCTGTCCTTTTTCATTCAGATAATCTGCCGCTGGTGTATAAGGCGTATCTTTTAATTCTTCCCATTGTTGCGTTTTGTTGTTATAAATCTGTGCTGGTTTTGTCACACCATTTTGATACATTTCATCATCCAAATAAAATTGTATGGTATCCACACGCACATCTTTCCCAATGGTATATGGCAATATTTCCTCTGACTGTGTATCACTGTCATTTGACATATTCATAGAATTGTCCCACTTATCATAATTCAAATAGCTATTTTCACTTTTGAAATCAGCTTCTGTTGGCAATATACTAAATGGCAAATCAAATTCTTTTACTTTTGATAAATCTTGTGTAAATACAGCATAATACAAATTTATGCTATTTTCAGAAACGGGTTTACCATTGATGTATTTATTTCCGCCGAATATGGGTACATCACTAAAACCATAAAATCTGCATATCTCCTGTTCATTATGCCAGCCTGTTACGCTTTCTCTTGATACACTATCTCTGACATTTTCTATAAAATCTGCTTCTCTGCTCAAACGATATCCTTCTTGTGCAGATATCGCACCTTTGTTTACCAAATTCATCAAAGTTGTATCTTCTCCATATTCATTTTCATATAGTGCAAAATTTATTTTTGAATAATAGTTCGTTTCTTTTAACTGCTTTTCGTCTATTGTTTCATTGATTTGTATGGTATCGCCTGCGGGAATTTCCCCAATTTTTATATAAAAGCTACTCACACCCAACACAGCATCTATAAAATGTACATTGGTATGATTTGTGATACTCCCTTTCACTGTTTTTCCATCAAATACCACATTACAATCCACATTACCGCCCAAATTCAATACTGTATTTGCTGTCACTGTATGTGTTTCCCATGTACCACCATCATAAAATGTGATATCTGTTTTTTTATCATCATATAATACTTTATATTTACATTCTTCTACTGGTTGTGAACTATCTCTATAATAATGCCCTGTATAAATGGGTTCTATTGGGATATTTTCTTCTGTTTCTAAATGCAATTCACCTTTTTTTGGAGATTTCATCGCCATATACACCTTTGATTTTGCTACTGGTGCATCCTCTTTCATTTCTACCACAGCTACAGAATTAAATAAATTTCTTTTGTATGGGCTGCCTTGTGCCAACACAAACAAAATGCCCAAAAATGCTATGGATAACGCAGGTATCACAACCCAACCCATTTCTCTTTTATCTTTTTTCTTTAATATATGATATACAACAGGGCAAGCCAACACAATATAAAACACAATACCAGCAAACATCAAATACACACCCATTGTAGAAAATGGTTGAAATAAATTTACCAAATATTCAAAATTCATATCACTTTGTACATCTTCTGTAAAATGAAGTGGTTTTGCTCTTTCATACCAATTTGCTAACAAATTGGTATTATTTTGCAAATCAGAAAACGGTGCTAAGCCCAATGCAAAATGGTGTATCAATATCATACCATTTCCATATTTTAATTTTGACAACACATCATTTTCACTTTGCAATGTTTCCCCTTTTATATTGACTGTCTGCATGGGAGTAGGTAATGTTATGGTATTTCCAACTATGCCCAAAAGCGTTGTCACACTGCCACCACCTTCTGCTGTTACCTCCACAAAATCCAAACCGGACAACACTTTATTTGCTTGTGGACCTGTACCCAAAAGCAACAATCCACCATTGCTCACCCAATTTTGCAATGTCTTTTTCTGCACATCAGACAAACGCTTTGTATCAAAGTCATCTATGACAATCGCTTCAAAATGGTCCATCACAGCTTCACTTACAGGAAATGTATTTTCATATAAAAAATATGTAGACATTTTCTCTTTTTCTACATTTTCTGCTTTGAATTCTGAAAAATATTGCATTG
>JAHHTV010000043.1 GCA_020024395.1 Anaerotignum sp.
GTATATACAGATTTTTTGTATTTGATACAGCTTGTTTCACGTGAAACCATATCATGTGTATATGGATATTTTCAAAGCAAAACAATAAAGGAGAACACAAAAATTTTCAAAGCATTCTCCTTGTTCTATTTTCATAAAAATATTTTGTGATTAAAATATTCGTGCAATATTTTGTATCAAATGCAATAAATGTGTTTGCATAAACCGCAATACCAATACCAATGATGCAATATAACACCCAACAGATATCATTTTTTGTAAAGGTGTATATTTTCGGTCAGATGCCAAAACATCCAACACCGATTGTATGCACACAATCAAAAATAATTGTCCTGCCAATGTCAAAAATCCGTCCATACCTCACTGCCTCCCAATCTTAATATTATCTTATGAAAAATTTTCTTTTCAAATGTCATTTTTCGGTTCATAATAAATACAGAATAAAAATTCTTTGTATCAAGGAGGAATAGTTGATGTTGAAAAAAGCAGTTAAAAAAGCAGCATTACCCCTTTTTGCATCATTTGGTGTGACAGCAGCAGCATTGTTATTACGTCAAAAAATATGCTTGGCATTGGCGAACCGCCATGTAGATGATACACCGCACACAGTGTATGAAACAGATGGTATTTCGGTTGCATATGAAGTGCAAGGACATGGTATACCGATTGTATTGCTGCATAGTATGCATTTGGGTGCTTCTCGCAGAGAATGGCGTCCACAAATAGAGAATTTAGCAAAAGAATATCGTGTATATAGTATAGATATGGTTGGATATGGACAATCAGAGAAACCCAAAAAACCATGGACAGCATATCAATATGCCGTTTTGCTGCATAAATTTTTGACAGATGTGGTAAAACGTCCTGCGGTTGTGGTTGCTGCAAATGGCAGTGCAGATATTGCATTGGTGCTTTCTATGCTCTATGCAACAGATATCAAAAAATTGATTTTGATTTCTCCAGAAGGCATCGGACAGGGATTTGCCACACCACAAGATACAGAGCATTTGAAAAAGCTGTTACTTCCTGTTGCAGGTACACAAATATTTTTGAATAATACCACAAAAAAATCCATACAACGTATGGCACAACAACTATTTTGGCAAACAGAGCATATGCCCGCCGATTTTGTAGAAAATTTATACCATAATGCAAGATATGGAAAAGGTGCAAAAGCAAGTTTTGTATCTTATCGTACACGCTTTTTTGCAGCAGATACCAAACGAGCATTTTTAGAATTGTCTGTACCATTTTTGTTGATATGGGGAGAAAAAAATGAAATTAACCCTGTACAATATTTGGAGCAGGCAGAAGCAATGCAAGACAAAGGAGAATTTTTGCTATTTGAAGATACTGCATCTTTACCACATTTGGAAAATCCAAAAGCATTTTATCGTATTATGATAGAATTTTTGAAATAACACATAAGAAAGGAAGATGGATTTGCAGGATATACAAACACAAATATTGTCACAATCGCATATGGAAACATGGTTTCAAACAAGACTTACCAAAGATTTCCCACGTTTTCAAAAAGGTGTCATTGGGCGTATGCGACCAAGACTGCTCTCTTGTGATTATGAAACAGCGCAAACCGTTATGGCTTATGATGTATTGGATTGGGAGTTAAATTTGCTTGGAGATATGCAAAATGGTATCATTGCGACAGGATTTGATACTTGTATGGGTATGCTTTGTCATTATTATGCTGCCCCCAATTTATTGACAACGGTAACGCTTTCCGCAACATATTTGAAACCAGTATCAAAACAAAAAATATTGCACTACCAAACAAAAATCAAATCATTTGGCAAAAGCCTAGTGACACTGGAAAGCATTGCGTATATTGCGCAAGAAAAAGAACCAACCGCAACCGCTACTGCAACATTCAAAATATTACATCAAAAAAAGAAAGGCGATACAGTATGATTTATTTAACAGAAGAAATTTCTTCACAAGAAAATATGGAAGCATGGTTTTCACAACTTTCTGACCCTGCATTTCCTTTGAAAAAAGGCACAATATTAGAACAACTCAACCCCGTTTTTGTTTGTTGCGATTTTGCAGAACGTAGCACAGAATTTGTATTTCGTGTGCAAGATTGGCAATTAAATCCGGAAGGTGGTTTGCATGGGGGTATTATTGTGACCCATTTTGACGCTGTTTTTGGTTTGACAGCACATTATTTTGCAAAACAACATATGATTTCTACCATCACCATAAACACAACATTTTTGAAGCCCATACGCCCAGATGATGTGATACATTATAAAGTCAAAGTAACATCACTTGGGAAAACCATATATAATATGACAGCAGAAGCATGGCTGGAAAGAGATAATATATTAGCTGCCACAGCATCTACATCATTTATGAAGTTACATCATGTGTTAGCAGAACCAATTTAATCAATTAGGAGGAAAAAAGGTATGAGATTTGGATTTATTGGTGCAGGGAATATGGTCAGTGCCATTGTAAAAGGTATGACAATTGGTGGTGGCGGCTATCAGGGAAAAGATATTTTCATCACAAGCAAAACCGTAACATCTGCACAAAAATTGGCAGATGTTTGCGGGGCAAATGTTTGTAAAACAGCTGTGGAAGTGATAGAACAAAGTGATATATTGATATTGGGTGTCAAGCCCCATATATTGGCAGAAGTATTGCCTGCTTTGAAAAATGCCATTGCAAAAAAACAGCCTGTTGTGGTGTCTATTGCAGCAGGAAAAACTTTGGCATATCTTGCAGAACATTTGCCAGAAAATACATCTGTTTTGCGTGTGATGCCAAACATCAATGCAAAAATCGGTGCATCTACCACAGGTATTTGTGCAAACGCAGTAGTCACAGCAGAACAGTTTGCACAGGTAAAACAAGTATTTGAAACCATTGGTAGTGTGGCAGAAATCCCGGAACAGCATTTTGCGATATTCAGCGTAATTGGTGGTGCATCTGTTGCATTTGCCTATATGTATATGGACGCATTGGCAAGGGCGGCACTCAAAGCAGGTATGCCAAAAGCACAGGCTTTGGATATTGTAGCAGAAACTGTCAAAGGTAGTGCAGAAATGGTACACAAAAGCAAAGAAGCCCCTTGGGTATTGATTGACCAAGTATGCTCACCAGGTGGTACAACCATTGAAGGTGTGACAACATTGCAAGCAAAAGGTTTTGAAGCAGCAGTGGTATCTGCATTTGATGCCGTATTGCAAAAAGATACGAAAATCGGAAAATAATGCATATCATATGGCATGATACAACAAAGTCATTGTGTGATATTTTCGGAATGTTCCAAAAGCCGAAATTGGTTTTTGTGATAATCCAGAAGTCCTTCTTTTTTCATGCGACTCAATTCGGCAGACATCGCACTACGGTCTATGGCAAGATAATCTGCAAGTTGTTGTCGATTAAATGGAATAGAAAAAATGGAACTGCCCGCCTCTTGTGCCTGTAAAGAGAGAAATGACAATAATTTTTCTCTTGTGGTGCGACAAGTGATGTGGGCAATTTTTCTGGTCAATGTTAAATTGCGTTGCGCAAAGGATTGCAAAAAACGATGTGCCAGCAGTGTGAATGTTGGATTTTGCATTGCTTGTGGTGTCAATAATTTTTGCAAATGTAGATATAATACAGTTGTGTGAGTGGTAGCTTGTACACTTACTTCAGCAGGTGCATCTAAAAAAGCATATGTTTCTGCAAATAAAGCTCCTTTGGGGATTTGTGCAACAATAGCACGATTCCCCCAGAAATCTTCTCGTAATATGTGTACACTTCCAGATAAAATCAAGCCAGCTGCTGTAACAGTTTGCCCAGCATGTATCAAAAATGCATTTTTTTCATATGTGATGGTACCACCATGTATGGTATCAAATATTTGTTGTAAATCTTTTTCTGAAATACCCCGAAAAAATGGCAATGCTGCCAATAATGAAAGTTCCATAAAATGTTCCTCCTGTTTTGTTGTAAAAACAACAGACTTTTTTACAAAAGTATAGCATACTCAATACAGATAAAACAATATAAGATATTGGGAGAGATAAAAATGATTAGAAGAATTATTGAAATAGACAAAGAAAAATGTAATGGTTGTAGTTTGTGTGCAAATGCTTGCCATGAAGGTGCTATTGGTATGATAGATGGAAAAGCAACATTGTTGCGTGATGATTATTGCGATGGCTTGGGGGATTGTTTGCCTGTCTGTCCAACAAATGCCATCACATTTGTAGAAAGAGAAGCATTGGCATATGATGAGGCAGCAGTGCAAATCAATATGCAAAAGAAAAAAGAAGCTGCTTGTGCTTGTCCAGGTAGCCAAAGTCGTGTATTGGAACAACAAAAAATCGAAGCAGAAACAGAAACAACTGTATCTTCTTGTTTGCGTCAATGGCCTGTACAAATCAAACTTTGTCCCATAAAAGCAGATTATTTTGATGGTGCAAAATTATTGATTGCGGCAGATTGTAGTGCATATGCTTATGGTGATTTTCATAGAAAATTTATAAACGGCAAAATCACATTGATAGGTTGTCCAAAATTGGATATGACTGATTACAGCGAAAAATTAACAGAAATCATCAAACAAAATGATATACAAAGTGTAACGGTTGTCAGAATGGAAGTACCTTGTTGTGGCGGTATTGAAATGGCAACAAAAACAGCATTGCAAAACAGTGGTAAATTCATTCCATGGCAGATTGTTACCATTTCCACAGATGGCAGAATATTAGATTAAAAAAAGAGAAATGCTTTTGCATTTCTCTTTTTGATTATGCTTTTGCCGCACGTTTTTCGTCCAATTTGGAAACAATCACCGCACAAGCAGCATCGCCTGTGATATTGACAGTGGTACGTCCCATATCGAAAATACGGTCAAAGCCAACAACCAAACCAATACCAGCCACAGGCAAGCCAACGCTTTCCAATACCATTGCCAACATGACAAGCCCTGCACCAGGTACACCAGCAGTACCAATGGAAGCCAGTGTTGCAGTTAATACAATGGTAATCATTTGCCCAAGTGTCAAATCCACACCATAACAAGCGGCAATAAATACAGCACAAACCCCTTGATAAATAGCAGTGCCATCCATGTTTATGGTACTACCAAGCGGCAGTACAAATCCAGCGACTTCTCGTCTTGCCCCCAAACGTTCAGATGCCTCCAGTGTAAAAGGCAATGTCCCTACAGAAGAAGCAGAAGAAAAAGCCATCATGATGGCAGGCATCATTTCTTTGAAAAAGCGTAAAGGGGAAATCCCTGCCAGTGTTTTGACAGTGAGTGAATATACCACAACCATATGTACCAAATACCCAATATAAGCCACTGCCAATACCATAAATAAGTTTGTCAAAAGCATAGGCCCATTTTCTGCAACCACAGGGCAAATCAGACAAGCAACACCAATGGGGGAAAGTTTGATAATCAAATCCATCACTTTCAAAAATACTTCATTGAAACTTTCTACAACTTGCCCAGCTAAAATGCCTTTTTCTCCTGCAAGCAAAATACCAAACCCAATAAACAATGAAATCACAATCACTTGTAGCATAGAAGCATTTGCCAGTGGTTGTATAAAGTTTGCAGGGAATATGCCTACAATGGTATCCATGATACTTTGGCTTTCTGCGGGTGTGTAAGAAGCCTCGGAAGCGTCCAATACCACAAAGAAATTTTTTGATAAAGATGCCAAAACCAAAGCCAATGTAACAGCGAATGCAGTGGTACACATATAATATATCAATGTTTTACCACCGATTGCCCCAACACGGCGAATATCTTTCATAGAAATGACACCAGCCGCAATGGAGAACATCACAATGGGAACGACAATGAATTTTAATAGATTTAGAAATATCGTACCAAATGGCTGGATATATGTTTTGGCAAAATCCACACCACTCATGCCCAATATAGATGCTTTCATCAAAAGCAATCCACTTGCAATACCAATTACTAAACCAACAAAAATCCAAAATGCCAAAGGCATTTTTTTCTTTTGATTTGTCAATACAAACACAACCTTTCTGAAAATCATACTATTTTTGTATCATATTTATTATATAAATGCAATCATGATATGACAAGCATTTATCAAAAAAATAAGAGAAATGTTTGAGAATATGCCAATATTTTGTTTGAAAATAAAAAAATAAAGCAATATATCATATAAAAAAATATACAAATTTTTCTAAAAAATAACATAATTATACAAAATAGGAAATTATATGATTGCATATGTGATATTTTTTCGTTATAATAAAAGAAATCAAAAAGGGGGGATTTTATGGCTCTAAAAAAAGAGTGGACAATTACAACGGCTGATGGTAGTAGACACACTATCAATCGCAAAAATTCTTGGGCATTGGTAGATGGGGAAAAACAGAAAATGGGTTTAAAAAGTGCATTTATACAACTTTACGACCATGAAATACGCATTGGTGGTAGTGTGTGCCATTTGGTGGTTATAGGCAGAAAATGCGATTTGGCAGTAGATGGTGTATTTATAGAAAGTAGACAACCATATGAATCTGTTGGAGCAGTGCCAACATATGCAATCGTGCTTTCTATCATTTCTTGCATTGTTGGCTTTTTGATGAATAAATGGCTTGGTTTACTCATTGGGGCATTATTAAGTGTATTTTATTGTTCTTTTGCACTGCAAAAAAGACCAACTGCTGCAATATTAACATTTATTGTAGGTGTTGTATGCCAAATTGTATTTGGTTTTTTGCTTGCGTTTTTTTTGCTCAGTGTACTTTATACTTGACATATCAGAAAAGGGTATCCACAGATTGTGGATACCCTTTTTTATTCAGTAATTACTTGCAATGCAATTTACGGGATTATTGTTCTGCAAGTTTCTTATATGTCTGATATTTTTCTTTTGCTTGTTCAGCAGCTTCTTTGAGCAATACTTCTGCTGTTTCGGGGAATGTACGCACCAAAGAGGAGTAACGTACTTCACCCATGATAAATTCGTTGTAATCCAAAGTAGGTTCTTTGGAGTCCAAAATGAAAGGATTTTTACCCTGTTTTTTCAAATCTGGGTTGTAACGGTACAAGAACCAGTAACCAGCATCAACAGCCAATTTTGCTTCCAAAGATGCATTTGCCATACCTTTGGAGATACCGTGGTTGATACAAGGTGCATAAGCGATAATCAAAGAAGGGCCTTTGTAAGCTTCTGCTTCTTTCATTGCTTTGATTAACTGTGCAGGATTTGCACCCAACGAAACTTGTGCAACATAAATGTAGCCATAGCTCATTGCCAACATACCCAAGTCTTTTTTCACAGTTGGTTTACCACCTGCTGCGAACTGAACAACTGCACCAATAGGGGTTGCTTTGGAGGATTGACCACCTGTGTTGGAGTACAATTCTGTATCTACAACCAATACGTTTACGTCAGCACCAGAAGCCAATACATGGTCTAAACCGCCGTAACCGATATCGTAAGCCCAACCGTCACCACCATACATCCACATGGATTTTTTAGTCAGGTGTTCTTTGTTTTCTTGTATAAATGCTTTCAATTCTGCTGCTTCACCGCTTACAGACAATTTATCCAAAGCTGCCAACAGAGCCAATGTGTCTGCTTTGCTTCTGTGACCATCGTCATAGTTTTCCAGCCATACATCAGCAGCAGCTTTGAATGTTGCATCGTCAACCAATGCCAACAATTCTTTCAGTTTCATGGTTACACGTTCTCTTTGTTGTTCAACAGCAAGTACCATACCCAAAGAGAATTCGGCATTGTTTTCAAACAAGGAATTACTCCAAGCAGGACCCCAACCGTCTTTGTTTGTTGTGTAAGGAACACAAGGCGCAGCAGCACCCCAAGCCTGTGTACAACCAGTTGCGTTTGCCAGATACATTCTGTCACCATAAAGCTGTGTCATCAATTTTGCGTAAGCTGTTTCACCACAACCTGCACAAGCACCAGAGAATTCCAGCAGAGGTTGTTCAAATTGGCTACCTTTTACGCTATATTTGTCCATAGGATTTTCTTTGTAAGACAATTCCAAAGAGAAGTCCCAGTTAGGTTGTTCGTGCATTTGTGTATCCAAAGGTTTCATAACCAATGCTTTTCCTTTTGCAGGGCAAGCTTCTACGCAGACGCCACAGCCTTGACAATCCAGAGGGTCTACCTGTATACGATATTGATATTTTGCAATTTCGCCAGCGCCGTTTGCTTTTTTGGTTACATAACCTTCTGGTGCGTTCTGTGCTTCTTCGTCTGTCAACAGGAAAGGACGGATACAAGCATGTGGACACACATAAGAACATTGGTTACATTGGATACATTTTGTAGGATCCCATTCAGGTACATCAATGGCAACACCACGTTTTTCATAAGCGGATGTACCCAAAGGTGCAGTACCATCTTCTCTGCCAACGAATACAGAAACAGGCAATGAGTCACCTTTCAATGCATTCATAGGAACCAACAGTTTTTCCACATATTCAGGCAATACACGTTTGATTTCGTCTTTATCAACGTCTTTTGCATCTTTCCAGCTATCAGGCACGTCGATTTTCACCAAACCGTTCAAACCAGCGTCTACAGCAGCATAGTTCATGTTTACAACTTTTTCACCTTTTTTGCCGTAAGATTTTTCGATAGCGGCTTTCATATAACCAACTGCATCATCAACAGGGATAATGTTTGCCAGTTTGAAAAATGCGGACTGCAATACAGAGTTTGTTCTGTTACCCAGACCGATTTCACGGCAGATTTCCACAGCGTCGATGGTGTAGAAATTGATATTGTTATTTGCGATATAACGTTTCACTTCTGCAGGCAGATGTTTTTCCAAATCTTCGCCTTTCCAACCACAGTTGAGCAAGAATGTGCCGCCTGGTTTGATTTCGGAAACGATATCATATTTAGAAATATAAGATTGATTGTGACAAGCCACAAAATCAGCTTTGAATACCAAATAGCTGGAGCGGATAGGTACATCACCAAAACGCAAGTGAGATTTTGTGATACCGCCAGATTTTTTGGTATCATATTCAAAATAAGCTTGTGCATATTTGTCTGTGTGGTCACCGATGATTTTGATGGAGTTTTTGTTTGCACCAACTGTACCATCAGAACCCAAGCCCCAGAATTTGCAAGCGATTGTGCTTTCGTCTGTTACTTCAGGTTCAGGACCTACTTCGATAGATGTCATGGAAACGTCATCAATGATACCAACTGTGAAGTGGTTTTTCTTGTTGCCTTTCATGTTATCAAATACAGCAACAACCTGTGCAGGAGTAACGTCTTTGGAGGACAGACCGTATCTACCAGCCAATACCAAAGGTGTTCTGCCTGCTTCCATCAATGCGGAACAAACATCTTGATACAAAGGTTCGCCCAAAGAACCAGGTTCTTTTGTTCTGTCTAAAACAGTGATAACTTTTGCTGTTTCAGGCAAAGCAGCCATAAAGTGTTTCATGGAGAAAGGACGATACAAATGTACTTGCAAGAAACCTACTTTTTCGCCTTTTGCAGTCAAGTTTTCGATAACTTCTTGTGCAGCACCTGTGATAGAGCCCATCGCAATCAAAACATGTTCTGCATCAGCAGCACCAAAGTAATTGAACAATTTGTAGTTTCTGCCTGTAATTTTGTTGATTTCGTTCATGTAATTTTCCACGATTTCAGGCAAACGTGTATAGAAGGGGTTTGCTGCTTCTCTGTTTTGGAAGAATACGTCAGGGTTTTGTACAGTAGAACGTTGTACAGGGTGTTCTGGGTTCAGAGCATTTTTACGGAATTTTGTCAATGCTTCTTGGTCAACCAGTTTTTCGATATCTTCATAGTCTATCACTTCAATTTTCTGTAATTCGTGAGAAGTACGGAAACCATCGAAGAAATGAATGAATGGTACACTGCTTTTGATAGCAGCCAAGTGTGCGACACCGCCCAAGTCCATAACTTCTTGTACAGAAGCGGAAGAAAGCATAGCAGTACCGATTTGACGACAAGCCATAACGTCGGAATGGTCACCGAAAATAGAGAATGCGTGTGTACCAACAGTTCTGGAACTAACATGGAACACGCCAGGTTTTAATTGTCCAGCAATACGGTAGATACCAGGTATCATCAGCAAAAGCCCTTGAGAGGCTGTGTATGTAGTTGTTAAAGTACCAGCTTCCAAAGCACCATGCATAGCACCAGCTGCACCAGCTTCGGATTCCATTTCTACCAAACGTACGGTTTGACCGAAAATGTTTTTCTTACCATTTGCAGACCAGCTGTCAACGTGTTCTGCCATTGGAGAAGAAGGGGTGATGGGATAGATAGTTGCTACTTCTGTAAAAGCATAGGAAATATAAGCAGCAGCTTCGTTCCCATCCATGGTTTTCATAATTTTTGTATTCATGTGGAAAATCTCCTTTCATATACATATAAAATATCCCCGTAATTGCTATATTTTTATGATAGTGTATTTTGCATACATTGTCAAGAAATTACCAAAAATAAAACATGAAAATCATAAAATTCTCAGATTTGTACAAAAAGGCATATTATTGCAGAAAAAAACTACCAATATAAATAAAAAAAATAGAACAAAAAGGAAAAATAGAACAAAAAAATGTAGAAAAAATTTAGGATAAAATTGTATAACAA
>JAHHTV010000044.1 GCA_020024395.1 Anaerotignum sp.
ATATTAAATGGGCATCTTTCCCCTGGTGGTGGTTTTTCAGGTGGTTCTATTATCGGTGCAGGTTTGATATTGTATGCGGCGGCGTATGGTGTGGATAAAATGCGTATGTTTTTGACATTTCGACGTTTTACATTTATCAATGTTGGTTGTCTTTTGACATATTTTGCGTGCAAAAGCTATTCTTTTTTTACAGGAGCGAACCATATCGGGCATGGGATACCCAAAGGTACACCGGGTGATATTTTGAGTGCAGGATTTATATTGCCCTTAAATATTTGCGTTGGTTTGATTGTTGCTTGTACCATGTATGGATTTTATGCACTTTTTACAAAAGGAGATATTTGATATGAGTCAACTATTACTGAATTATTATGAAGCAGCTTCTGTGATATTGTTTGGCATTGGTTTTATGAATTTGCTATTGCAAAACAATTTGATTAAAAAGTTCATTGGTTTGAATATTATGGATACAGCAGTGTATTTGTTTTTGGCGGCAAAGGGTTATGTATTTGGCAGAGTTGCCCCCGTGTTGCAAGATGGTATCATTGATGCACAACATTATATCAATCCAGTACCAGCAGGATTGGTACTGACAGGGATTGTGGTTTCTGTCAGCGTGACAGCATTTTCTTTGGCGTTGGTACAGCGGTTATACAAACATTATGGTACATTGCATATGGACGAAATTATCCGCTTATCCAGAGAAAGAGAGGGCGACTGATGGCAAATATTAACTGGATACAGAATATACCGTTTTTCAGTATATTTTTGGCAATGTTTGGTGGTATGATTACACCACTGATGAAAAATGGAAATATTGCACATAAAGTACATATTTTTATTACATTTACAGTATGTGTCATGTCTGGTGTGCTTTTGTGGTATACTTGGCATTTGGGCGAGTCTTTTACATTTATGATGGGGCATTTTCCTGCACCTTGGGGCAATGAGCTTCGTGCAGGCCCTTTGGAAGCATTGATGTCCTTGACATTTAGTGTTGTAATGCTGTTGAGTGCTTTTGGTGGTTTTGAATTTGTACAACATGATGTGGTAGCAGAAAAACAAAAATTTTATTTTATTATGTTGAATACCATATTTGGTGGTATGTTGGCGTTGGTGTATACCAATGATATATTCACAGCATATGTATTTATTGAAATCATCACGTTGGCAAGCTGTGCATTGATTATGGCAAAAGGCACAGCACAGGCAATGGTGGGAACGACACATTATTTGGTTATCAGTTTGCTTGGTTCTGGTACTATATTGCTTGGTATCAGTATTTTATATAGTGTGACAGGGCATTTGTTATTCCCACAAATGAAAGAGCAGATTACAACATTGGTGGCACAAGGAGCATATAATTTTCCTTTTGTAGTCGTGACAGGATTTATATTTATTGGTTTGGCAATGAAAAGTGCATTGTTTCCGTTTCACACCATGCTACCTGGGGCATATCAAGCGGCAATACCCACATCAAGTGCCATATTATCTGGATTGGTGTTGAAAAGTTATATTTTGTTGGGTATCAAGCTGATATATAGCGTGTTTTCTGTTGATGTGATGTTGAACTTAAAAATATTAGATATTTTATTTATATTTGGTTTGTGTGGTATGGTGATGGGTTCTGTGTATGCTATGAGAGAAACTAGAATGAAGCGTATGCTGGCATATTCTTCTGTGGCACAAATTGGGTATATATACATGGGCATTGGTATGGCAACCCGTATTGGTATGGTTGCGGCTTGTTTCCATATATTGGCACACGCTGTAACAAAATCCATGTTGTTTTTATGCTGTGGGCATATGGTGGAAGATTGCGGAAACAAAGAGCAGATTTATTATTTAAGAGGTGCTGGACATCGTAATCCAGTGGCAGGTTTTGGCTTTACGGTTGGGGCATTGTCAATGGTTGGGATACCGCTTTTTGTTGGATTCATATCGAAGTTGTATTTTGCAACTGCGTCAATATATGCACCAGGGAAAATGGCAGCAGTATTGATTGTATTGGGAATTAGTATGGTGTTAAATGCAATGTATTTTTTACCATCTGTGATTGCAATATGGACACCAATCAAAACAGAAGGAGAAAAAACAGAAAGGGTTTCCATTTCACCATCTTTTGCTTTTTCTATTATATTTTTTATATTACTCAATATTACTTTGGGCATTTTTTATCACCCATTTATCAAAATCATTGAAATGGGGATTGTATTGTTACAATAATCAAGTGCAAAAAAGAAAGAGGGTGAAAAGATGCATGGAAACGGCTTGTTATTGTTTCCCATATTGTTCCCAATGTTGATGGGGCTGGTGATTGGGAAACAAAAACAGGAACGACGAAGAAACGGTTTGGTATTACTGACAGTATGTGTGGAATTTTTGGTTGTGGTGTATCTGTGTTTTGGGCAATATGCATTGACCGTATGGCAAATGACAGATAAATTGGATTTGGCATATCACACAGACGATATGGCAAAATTTTTTGCAGTATTGATAAGCGGTATTTGGATATTGGCAGCAGTATTTTCTTTTTCTTATATGAAACATGAACAAAATCCAGAACGTTTCTTTTTGTTTTATACCATGACATTAGGGGCATTGATGAGCCTTTGTTTTTCTAATAATATGATGACGTTGTATTTGTCTTATGAATATATGACAGTATTGACATTTCCATTGGTAATACATACAAAATCGGTGGACGCTGTGCGTGCAGGTATGAAATATCTTGGCTATTCGATATTTGGGGCAGGGCTTGGCTTGTTTGGATTTTTCTTTTTGAATAGCTATTGTATCACAACATCATTTATACCAGGCGGTAGCTTGAATGGTTTGGCTGTGGCAGGCAATGAAATGACATTACTTGTGGTGTATTTGCTTATGATGATTGGTTTTGGCTGTAAAGCGGGTATGTTTCCGTTACAGGCATGGTTGCCAACTGCACATCCTGTGGCACCTTCTCCAGCATCTGCAGTGCTTTCTGGTATCATTACAAAAGGTGGTGTTATTGCAATATTGCGTGTGACATTTTACTTGGTGGGTGCAGATTTTGTGCGTGGTACATGGGTACAAACAACATTGCTGATATTGTCTATATTGACAGTATTTATGGGGTCTATGTTGGCATATAAAGAGCGTTTGCTCAAAAAAAGATTGGCGTATTCTACAGTTAGCCAAGTATCTTATGTGTTGTTTGGTATATTTTTATTGCACCCTATCGGATTTTTGGGGGCATTGTTGCAAGTGGTATACCATGCCATTGCAAAAAACATACTATTCTTTTGTGCAGGGGCTATGATTTTCCGCACAGAAAAAACAGTTGTCACAGAATATTGTGGTTTGGGCAAAAAAATGCCTATCACAATGACAGCATTTACCATTGCATCACTTTCTCTGATTGGGATACCGCCTGTGGCTGGTTTTGTCAGTAAGTGGTATTTAGCGGAATGTGGGTTATTGCCCATTTCTGGTAGCATTGGCGTTGTAGGGGTTGCGATATTGATGGTCAGTGCATTGTTGACAGCAGGGTATTTATTACCGATTGTATTGGATGGTTTTTTCAAAAAAGGAGAAAATTTTGATACAGTAAAAGAAGCAGATTGCTGCATGACAATTCCTTTGGTTGTATTGTCTGTGGTGATTGTTTTGGGCGGTATATTCCCGTTATTTCTTATACAATATATCAATGGCATCAGTCATGTATTATTCTAATGGAAAGGTGGAGATGATATGGGTGCATGGATTACGGCATTGCCTATCGCCTTTCCGATTGTGGCAGGGCTTTGTCTTTTGCTTGTAAAATTTAAAGATAGAAAACATAGACAGATGTGGGTGTTTCCCATTATTACAATCAATGCCATATTTGCATTGTTTGCGATGCATAGTGGTATGGCAGAATCATTTACATTGGTGCATTTTACACATAAATTATCATTAACATTATATATTGATGGTTTATCAAAAGTGTTTGGCACAATGGTTTCTGTGCTTTGGGTGATTACGACGATATATGCTTTTGAATATATGACACATGAAGGGCGAGAAGACCAATTCTTTGCGTTTTTCACAATGACATTTGGCGTGGTGCTTGGGATTGCTTTTTCAGGAAATTTCTTGACAATGTATCTGTTTTATGAATTTCTAACATTGGTGACATTGCCTTTGGTAATGCATGCAATGGACAACAAAGCAAGACACGCAGGAAAAGTATATATTTTATATATGATGTTTGGTGCAGCACTTGCATTTATTGGATTTGTGTTTATTTATTGTTATGGTACAACCGTTCATTTTGTACTGGGTGGTGTATTAAATCCTGTGCTGATTGCTGGACATGAAACAAAATTACAGTTGGTATTTTTTATGGCATTTTTGGGCTTTGGTGTCAAAGCGGCAATATTTCCGCTGTATCGTTGGTTGCCAAAGGCTTCTGTGGCACCAACACCCGTTACAGCGTTGTTGCATGCTGTGGCAGTCGTAAAATCTGGTGTGTTTGCCATTATTCGATTGACGTATTATAGTTTTGGTACAGATTTTTTGAGGAATAGTCCAGTACAAAGTTTGATGTTGTTATTAACAGCAATCACCATTGTATTTGGTTCTACAGTTGCTCTGCGTACACCGCATATCAAACGACGTTTTGCATATTCAACAGTATCGAATTTATCTTATATTTTGTTTGGCATTGCATTGATGACACCAGCGGGCTTGATAGCAGCATTGTTGCATATGATTTATCATGCGGTATTGAAAATTACATTGTTCTTTACAGCAGGGGCATTGTTATACAAAACACATCGAGAGTATTTATATGAAGTGGAAGGATTTGGCAAATATATGCCAGTGACGTTTGCTTGCATGACCATAACTGGGATTGGATTGGTGGGGATACCACCTTTTGCAGGATTTCATAGTAAATGGGCATTGGCAACAGCAGCAGTCGAATGTGGAAATCCTATGTCTTATGTTGGGATATTTGCATTGATACTTTCGGCGTTGTTGACAGCATTGTATGTGTTTTATATTTTGGTGCGTGTGTATTTCCCAAGAAATAAAACATATCCAGAAGGGTATTATGACCATGTGGAAGACCCAAATGGATATATGAAATATCCGATGATATTATTGGCAATCGCTTCTGTTGTGTTGGGATTTTTCCCAAGTTTGATATTAGAAGTGCTTGGAAATATGGTTATGCCATTGGCTTAAAAGGAGGCGAGATTGCATCATGATTTTTACAAAACAAATGATATTGTTATCTTTGATTTTTCTGCCAATGGTTTGTGGTGTCATACAATATGCAGCATTTCGCAAACAGGAAACGGCAAGAGATATCTGTAATATTGTCATTACAGGTGTGATATTTGGTATGGCTTTGTTTTTGATTGGTAAAAATAATGTCTGGACATACCAATCTATTTGCGGCAATGGTATTTCTTTTGTAATTGGTGGTTTTCGGACAATACTGGTATTGCTGACAGCAGGTATATGGTTTGTGACAACCATATTTTCAAAATCCTATTTTGCAAAAGCAAATCACAAAGCAAGATACAGCTTATTTTTGCTTTTGACAGAAGGTGCAACAATGGGCATATTTTTGGCAAATGACTTTTTCACATTGTTTATATTTTTTGAAATGATGTCATTCACATCTTTTGTATTGGTGATACAAGAACAAACAGAAAAAGCCATACAAGCAGCAAAAACATACTTGGCAGTTGCTGTCATTGGTGGTTTGGTGACATTGATGGGATTGTTTTTGTTGTATCAAAAAGCAGGTACATTGCAAATGGATTTGTTACAGATATTTATGGCAGGGCAGCAAAAAACAACAGAATATTATATCATTGGTGGATTGGTGTTTTTTGGATTTGCAGCAAAAGCGGGTATTGTACCATTGCATATTTGGTTGCCAAGTGCATATACAGAAGCACCTGCACCTGCTACCACAATACTTTCTTGTATTTTAACAAAAACAGGTGTTGTGGGAGCAATGGCAATTACAGCAAATTTATTTTTGCATGACCGTATTTGGGGTTATGTGATGTTGTGTTTGGGCGTTGTTACGATGTTATGGGGTGGCATTTTGGCAGTTTTTTCTATCAATTTGAAAAGAACACTTGCTTGCTCATCTATGTCACAAATTGGTTTTTTGATGGTGGGCGTTGGTATGCAAGGACTTTTAGGCACACATAATGCATTGGCAGCAACTGGTACAATATTGCATTTTTTGAACCATTCATTTTTGAAATTGGTATTATTTACTGTAGCAGGTATGATATATTTGCAGACAAAGGAATTGGATTTGAACCGTATCAAAGGGTATGGCAGAAACAATTTGTTTTTGAAAGCGGTATTTTTGATGGCACTTTTGGGTATTGGTGGTATTCCGCTTGGAAATGGGTATATCAGCAAAACATTATTGCATGAAAGTATTGTAGAATATATACATTTGTTGCAAAAAACAGGGCAATCTGCATTTTGGATACAATGTGTGGAATGGGCGTTTTTGTTTGCGGGTGGTTTCACACTGGCATATATGACAAAATTGTTTGTAGCAGTGTTTGTGGAAAAAGGAACCCATATAAAAAAAGATACCACAACAATAGGAGAAAAAATACTACTGAGTATTTGTACATTGATATTGCCAATACTGGGAATATTCCCACACGCAACACAAGACCGTTTGGCAGAAATGAGCGTATCTTTCGTATCTGCACATATGCCTGACCATGCAGTGCATTATTTTGCATGGGTAAATGTAAAAGGGGCTTTGATTTCAGTTGTGATTGGAGCTTTGGTATATGGTGTGTTGATTAGAAAATGCTTGATGAAAAAAAATGAAAATGGAGAAACGGTATATCTGGATTGTTTCCCTGTTTGGCTGGATTTGGAGAAAAAGGTATACAGACCATTGTTGCTACAAGTATTGCCATTTATAGGGGCGTTGTTTGCAAGAATGTGTGCAAATTTGACAGATGGTATTGTGGCGTTGTTGCGTATGCTGATATTTAATGTGGATAACGGAAAATTTATTCCAAAAGAAGATAAATATTTTTCTGCATATACAGACGGTGAAGTGGATAAAACGGTATATCGAGAAGGTTTTGCACGCAGTTTGCTGATGATTGGTATTGGTTTGGCTGTGGCAATGCTGTATATCTTGTTATAAAGAAAAAAAGTCGACAATCTATTTGTCGACTTTTTGTTTGTGATTATTTTAATGCATCAATCACGGCTTGTGCGAATGTTTCTGTAGAAGCAGTACCACCCAAATCTTTTGTCAAAACTTCGCCTTTTGCAATGACGTCTGCAACCGCTTTTTCAATACTGCGTGCTGCTGTGGTTTCGCCAAGATGTGCAAGCATCATGGCACCAGAAAGTATTGCTGCTGTGGGGTTTATGATGTGTTGTCCTGCGATATCAGGGGCAGAACCATGTATTGGTTCAAATATGGCACCATCTACACCAACATTGGCACTGGGTGTCATACCCAAGCCACCTACCAAACCAGCACAAAGGTCAGAAACAATGTCGCCATACAGATTTGGGCATACCAAAACATCATAATTTTCAGGATACATCACAAGACGCATACACATTGCATCTACGATACTGTCATCAAATGCAATTTGTGGATATTCTTTTGCAATTTCTCTTGCAATATCCAAAAATAAGCCGTCTGTGCATTTCATGATGTTTGCTTTATGTACCGCAGTCACTTTTTTTCTACCTTCTCTAACAGCAAAATCAAAAGCATAGCGTATGATACGTTCACAGCCCTTTCTGGTAATCAATTTGATGCTTTCGGCAGCATCAGTACCTATCATATGTTCAATGCCTGCATATAAATCCTCTGTGTTTTCTCGTACAACAACCAAATCAATATTTTCAAATTTAGACGGAATACCTGCATGTGTTTTTGCAGGACGTACATTGGCATACAAATCGAATGTTTTTCTCATGGCAACATTGACACTGCGAAATCCTGTGCCGATAGGAGTTGCCACAGGGCCTTTTAATGCAACACCATTTTTTCTGATAGAAGCGATTGTTTCATCAGGTAATGGTGTACCATATTTTTCAATCATTGCTGCACCTGCTTCTGCAACTTCCCATGTAATGGGAACGCCTGTTGCTTCTATGACTTTTTTTGCAGCTGCAATGACTTCAGGGCCACTGCCATCACCACATATCAATGTAACTGTATAAGACATTTCTCAAACCTCCTTATTGGTTATTTGCTTTGGTATAGTTCAACAGACCACCTGCCAACAAAATATCACGCTGACGTTCTGAAATATTCAATTTCACGGGAATATCTTCGCCAGTTTGTACATTGGTGATTTGTACAATTTGCCCTTCTGCAGCCCCTTTGATTTGGTCAGCGGCATATTTGATGGTGAATTGTACATTGACTTTCATGGTGTCATAATCCCATTCGTTGACAAATACCAATGGCAATATCCCATTATTGATAAGGTTTGCCATATGAATACGTGCAAAAGATTTTGCAATTACCGCTTTGACACCCAACTGCAAAGGTGCAAGTGCAGCATGTTCACGGCTGCTGCCTTGTCCATAGTTTTGCCCTGCAACAATGAAACCACCATTTGCTTTTTTGGCACGAGCAGGGAAATCGGGGTCACAAGGTGTTAAGCAATAATCTGCCAAATAAGGCACGTTAGAACGAAATGGCAATAATTTTGCATTAGAAGGCATAATATGGTCTGTTGTGATATTGTCTTCTACTTGTATCAATACAGTACCAGAAATATCTTTTGGAACTTTTGTATTTTTGGGGAAAGGCTGTATATTAGGACCTCTCACCACTTTGACACATTGTCCTTCTGGGGCAGGTGGTATGATTAAATTGTCGTTTACCATAAAATGGTCAGGCATAGAAACCAGAGGGGCTTCGCCTAATGTGTGTGGGTCTGTCAAAACGCCAGACAATGCACTGGCAACAGCAGTTTCAGGGCTGACAATATAAACTTGTGCGGATTTTGTACCACTTCTGCCTTCAAAGTTACGGTTTACGGTACGTAAAGAAACCGCATTTGTAGCAGGTGCTTGCCCCATACCGATACAAGGCCCACAACCACATTCCAATATTCTGGCACCAGCGGATATGATATCTGCCAAAGCACCATTTGCTGCTAACATATTCATCACTTGTTTGGAGCCAGGAGCAATGACAAGACTGACATTGGGGTTTATGGTTTTGCCTTTGAGCAGTTTTGCAACTGTCATCATATCAGTATAAGAAGAATTGGTACAACTGCCGATGGCAACTTGGTCAACTGCAATACCACTGATGTCACGCACTTTTTTGATATTGTCAGGGCTGTGTGGGCAAGCAACCAAAGGTTCTATTTCATCTAATGCAATAATGATTTCTTCATCATAAATGGCATTATCATCTGCTTTTAATTCTATCCAGTCATCTGCTCTGCCTTGTGCAGTCAAAAATGCTTTTGTGACTGCATCACTAGGGAATACAGATGTGGTTGCTCCCAATTCTGCACCCATGTTTGTGATGGTTGCACGTTGAGGAACACTTAATGTTTTGACACCTTCGCCGCCATATTCCATCACTTTGCCAACGCCACCTTTTACAGAAAGACGACGCAATACTTCCAATATGACATCTTTTGCAGTGACCCAAGGGTTTAATTTGCCTGTCAATACTACATGACAAACTTTTGGCATAGCAAGGTAATATGCACCACCGCCCATAGCCACAGCAACATCTAAACCGCCTGCACCGATGGCAAGCATACCAATGCCACCACCTGTGGGAGTATGGCTGTCAGAGCCTAACAATGTTTTTCCAGGTTTGCCAAAGCGTTCCAAATGAACTTGGTGGCAAATACCATTGCCTGGTTTCGAAAAATAAATGCCATGTTTTTGTGCAACAGTTTGTATGTATTTATGGTCATCGGCATTTTCAAAACCTGTTTGTAATGTGTTATGGTCGATATAGGCAACAGATTTTTCTGTTTTAACTCTGGGAATGCCCATTGCTTCAAATTGTAGATATGCCATAGTACCTGTGGAGTCTTGTGTCAATGTTTGGTCAATTTTTATGGCAATTTCTTTGCTTGGTATCATTTCACCGCTGACTAAATGGGATTTTATGAGTTTTTCTGTAATATTCATGTGAAATATCCTCCTCTGAGAAAACGATTATGGTTGTAAAATATGGGGTGTCAATGCTTGCACAGCGTCCAGCAATTCTTGTTTGCTGATGTAGGAAACACGTCCATTTTCATATTGTTTGTCTACCCAATCTTTTAATATTGCAACTTCTTCTGCATTTTTATCAAATTTTCGATTGTCTTTTAATTTCAATTCGTGGTTGAGCCAGTAAGCAATGCCAGCAAGACCAGAATTTTTATTGATTTCTACGCCCAAAGGACGGTTCAGAATTTTTGCGGTATTGAAAATATTATAAATTTCTTCGTCTTTTGCAATGCCGTCAGCATGGATACCTGCTCTTGTGACATTGAAATCACTGCCAACAAA
>JAHHTV010000045.1 GCA_020024395.1 Anaerotignum sp.
TCTTCTTTGGGCTGCCATTCCAAATGCTTTTGCTCTTGTTTCAGCTTCTGATGCCTCTGCTTGGTTTCATACCTCTGGATACTGCTAATATTTTTACAAATTGCTCTAGGTGTATTTTTAGATATGGCTTATTTTGGCATAGAGGCAACTGTTGAAGGTAATAAAATTTTAGTTGTAGTAGACAATGACGAATTGAAAAAACGACAAGGGGGGCAAGATTTTGCGATTGCGGAAAGTGCCACCCTTTTTTATGCACTAACAGAAGATTTGCCAAAACGAAGAATACCTGGGCAAAATATCAATATCAATGGTCGGGAATGTATCATTGATGACTGGCAAGAGGATATGGGCATTTCTACAATCACGGTACGAGAAAATATTTTAATATAAATTATAGGAAGTGATATTGTGACGATTGTTGATATGATTGATACCATTACAAAATGGGCCGACAAAGAAATTTGCTCTAAAATAAAATTAAAATTACCACCAGCGGATACACAGGAAAGCACAGGTGCAGGATATAAACATCAGTTTATCAAACCTGCGTGTTTTCCTCTTTTTGTACCAACCTCTGAAAAAATCCAACCACATATATGTTCTCCAACACCGTCTTTGTGTGTTCGTCTAATCAAGGGAGAAGATGATATGATAACCAATAGTGGCAATATCATTGTGGAATTTATGTTTTCCATATGGAATTTAGGCACACATGGGCCAGATATTTTGTTGAAACAAGATAACAATACTTTGCGGCAATGGACAGGAGAAGAAGCAGAAGCATATTTTGAAAGAAATTATGATGGGTGGCGTGATATTTGGAATTGGATTGATATTGCATTGCGGGCAGTTGAAAGCCATCTGAATATAGATGGGATTGAAATAGACCGTAGTACCAATGTGAAATTTTATCAATTTGACGTGGAGGGTATCATACCAGACATGTATCCATTTTGGTATGCAGGGCTACAATTCCAAGTAAAAAGACCCCTAATGAGAAACATTGTAGAATTACAAGATTTATTATAAAAAGGAGTGAGAAAATGGCATATTTACATGGTACATATGGACAGTTTGATAAATCCATTGGATTGGTACCTGTGGCATCGGATACCATACCAGTATATGTGGGCGTTGCACCAGTAAACCTTGTGCGAGGTTTTACAAAAAAAGAAGTCATCAATTATCCAGTGCGAATAACAAATATGATGGAAGTACAAAGCAAATTTGGATATACAGCAAACTGGGAGCAATTTGGATTGTGTGAAGCGTTTGGATTACATTTTAATAACGCATTGGGGAATGTTGCCCCCATTGTTGTGATAAATGTATTAGACCCTACAACACACAAAAAAGCAGAGAAAAAAACGCAAGAAGTTACATTTGTGAATGGTAAAGCAGAAATCGAAAGTGACACGATCATATTAGACACGTTGGTTTTGGCAGATAAAGTAGAAGGAACTGACTTCACCATTGATTACGATTTTACAAAAAACACGGTTATTTTGAAAAGCATTGCAGAAGTGCCGTTGACAACAATAAATGCTAGTTATGATGAGGTAGATGTAACGAAAGTGACAGAGGATATTGTGATAGGTGGTATCACTGCAGAGGGCATATATTCTGGATTAGGTTGTGTAACATTGGTATATCCAGAATTGGGTCTTATTCCGAATGTTATTGCTGCCCCCAATTTCAGCCAACGTCCAAAAGTTTACAAAGCAATGTTACTTGCGGCAACAAAAATCAATGGACATTGGGATGCAATCATTAACGCAGATATTCCGTATGAGCAAGTAAAAACGATGGATGCAGCCATAAAGTGGAAAAAAGATAATGATTATTCTTCAGAGCGTGCAAAAGTTTATTATCCAAAATGGGAAGGAAAAGACGGCACCATATACAACATGGCTACTATTGCAACATGGCTGATGTGTAAAGTAGATGGTACACATAAAGGAATACCAATGGAAACGCCATCTAATAAAGAAATTCCATCAGGTAGACAGTATTTCGGTAAAAACAGCAAAAACAGAGGATATGACCAACAACAATCAAATAAATTGAATGAAAATGGTATTACAACAGCTGTTTATTGGGGCGGCAGATACATATTGTGGGGCCCACACACAGCAGCATATCAATACGGCCAAGTCAGTGATGCAAGAGCAATATTTGACAGCAGTATCCGCATGATGATGCATGTTACAAATGGTTTTCAAAGAGAACACGCCCTAGTGATTGATAGTCCTATGACAAAATCTATGGCTGACACAATTACCAATAGAGAACAAGAGAAACTTGATTCATTGGTTGCGATTGGGGCGTTAATTGGCAAGCCTGTGTGTGAATTCAAAGAAAGCGAAAATAGTACCACACAACTGATGGAGGGTGATTTTATTTGGTCAAATCGTTTGACACCAACACCACCATTCAAAAGTGGTACCATGAAAGTCGCATATACAGATGAGGGTTTTTCCTCTTATTTTGGGGAATAAAGTGAGGTGATATAAACATGAGCAATACGAAATTTGTTGATATTTATGGTGCAATTATCGCAAATACCGTTTATTCAGATAACCATTTGGTCGGAAGAAATGTAGAAACAACACTGCCAGAAGTTACACCAGTGACAGCAGAAATACAGGCACTAGGAACGATGTCAATGCCAATATGGCAGTTGATAGACGATATGGAATTTACTATTACTAAAATTGGTATAGATAGTGGTTTACGGGATTTAATTAAGCCCCAAACCGTTAATTTGGAACTACGTTTTGTACAAAATGTGACAGACGAAAATGGTCTAAATACACAGAAAGGTTGCAAAGCATTTTTAAAGGGTATGTCCAAAAAGATACCAGGGTTAAGCGGAAACGTTGGAGAAGGTAGTGCAAATGAATTCACATTTTCAGTTATGCGTTATCAGTTGTTTATAGATGGTAAAGAATTGTTTTTAATTGACAGGTTCGCTGGTATTGTGCGAATTCAAGGTGTAGATTATACAGAAGTAATGAATAGTTTGTTGTAAAACAGAAAGGGTGGTACAAACATGAATAAAATTTATTTGAAAACATCACTTTTTATCAATGGTGTAGAAGTAAAAGAGTTGACATATGATGCAAACCAAATTACAGCATTACAATTTTCGGTAGCCTGTGCAGCCAGTGCTGATGTTGATAAAACAAAAGCATTTGCCTTAAAGATGCGTGAAAATGATTATTCTTTACATATGTATTTGGGATTTATGGCGATTATTGCTGTCAATCCGCATATTGACATCAAAGATTTGGAACGGATCAAGGGACTGGATATTCTGCAAATTGCAAATGTTGGGTTTTTTTTTATATATAGGGAAATTGGAGGCTCACTTAGGCGAAAACATCTTAGACGAGCAATCCGAGAATACAGCCGATACTTCCATACAAGCATAACAGAAGTGGAAAACAAGCCATTGATTGAATTTTTAATTGACTATCGGGAAGCAGTAGAGGAAGTACAAGAACAACAAAGACAACAAAAAAGAAATGCATACCGCCCACCAAGAAAAAGGGGGTGATTTTTTTTGGCTAGGGAACCATTTACAACCGTTATTTCTTTGGCTGGGAATGTTGACCCATCGCTGCAACGTGCCTTTGATAATGTGGAAAGACGATTGGAAGGCATTGATATGCACGCAGTAGCTATGACTGCATCTGTGGTTGCAGGATTTGCGGCGATTGGTGTTGGTGCGTTTCAAGCCGCAAAGAAATTTATTTCATTTGGAAACGAATACAATAAAACAATGGCAGGACTACAAGCAAAAACAGGTGCAACAGCAGAAGATATAAAAGGGTTATCTGAGGTAGTTAAGAATGTATACGCAGGTCAAAATCTTGGGGAGAGTATGCAGGATGTTGCAGATGTCGTATCTACTGCAAAACAGTTTACAAAATTGTCAGGAAGAAGCTTGGAGCAGATTACTTCTGATGCAATTTTGTTAAGAGATACATTTGATTATGATGTCAATGAAAGTTTACGGGCTTCTAAGGCTATGATGACAAATTTCGGTATATCAGGCGAGGAAGCAATGAATTTGATTGCAGTCGGCTCTCAAAATGGATTGGATTATTCCGGCGAATTATTGGACAATATTAGCGAATATTCTGTGCAATTCAAAAAAGTAGGCTTAAATGCCAATGATATGTTCCAAATCATGCAGGCAGGAGCAGATAATGGAGCATGGAATATAGATAAAGTCGGGGACGCTATCAAGGAATTTTCCATTACTGCCATTGATGGCTCTGACTCGACCAAAGAGGCATTTCAAGCATTGGGGTATAATGCCAATCATATGATGTCTGTTTTTGCAAATGGCGGAGAAGGTGCAAGAAAAGCATTTCAACAGGTATTAAATGATGTCATATCCATTGATGATGCCGTTGAACGAGATGCTATTGGTGTTGCACTTTTTAAGACAATGTGGGAAGATTTGGGTGTAGATGCCATGGCATCACTTGCAAATATCACAGATGAGGCATATGTGACAAGTGATGCACTAAAAGAAATCAACAAACTAAAATATCAGGATATTGGACATGCCTTGGAGGGTGTCCGAAGGCAATTTGAAGTCAGTCTTGCCCCTGCGGCATCAAAAGCCGCACAACGGATTGGGGAATGTATTCCACAGATAACAGAAAGTTTACAAGCAGCAGCACCATATATTGAAGATTTGGCAATGAAATTTTCGGATTTTTTAGTAGGAGGAATTAACATTGCCATCGATGCAATGACATGGTGTTCGCAACATACGGATATATTAAAAATGTCAGCGATTGGATTGGGTATTGTATTTGCAGGATTTACGACTGTAAAATTTGTCAATGGTGTTATGTCAGCAGTTCAGGCACTACGTGTATTACATTGGGCAACCATACGTGACAAAATTGAAACACTGCAAATTATGGCGTTATACGCAAAAGATGCTGTGTTACGAGCTGCCAGTACAACCGCCACGGTTGCACATACTGTGGCAATGGGGGCATGGAACGCAGTGGCAGCAGTTGGTACCGTCATTGCCAAAGGATTGGGCATGGCAATTGCATTTTTGACTTCTCCGATTGGACTTGTGGTTATTGCAATCGGTGTACTGATTGCAATCGGTGTTGCATTATATAAAAACTGGGATTTTGTCAAAGAAAAAGCAGCAGAAGCTGGGGCATGGATTGCAAATATTTGGACAGGTATCAAAAATAAAATATCCGGCGTCTGGGAAAATGTCAAAGCATTTACGACACAATTTGTCGGATTTCTCTCAAGCTGTTGGGAAAATATCAAGCTTAGTGTTGGAAATTTTATATTTGGTATCAAACAGGCATTTATCACAGGATTTGGTGCGTTGGTTGGTATCGTAAAAGCACCTATCAATGGTATCATTGGATTGGTCAATGGTGCGATTAACGCCATAAATGGTATTAGCGTAGATATTCCAGAATGGATACCTGGAATTGGGGGAAAACATTTCGGTATGGCTTTGCCGAATATCCCAATGTTGGCAAAAGGCGGTTTTACAAATGGGATTTCCATTGCTGGAGAAGCAGGCACAGAAGCTGTTCTCAGTTTTGACCCTTCTGTTCGTAGTCAAAATTTGTCTTATTGGGCAAAAGCTGGACGAATGTTGGGGGCAATACCTGATGGTGTCAATCCATTGGAAAGTAGTCATCAAAACAATTCCTTGAATATGGGTGATATTGTCTTTTCACCTAAAATTCAAATTACAGGAAATGCAGATAAAAATGATATCATTACAGCAATCAAATCAGAGTATCCAGAATTTATAGACTTGCTGGAACATTGGTTTACTGAAAGGAGATATTTTGCATATGAAAATTGATGTCCTTGGGTTCAAAGAACACATCACCGCAGATGGAGAAACATTTGACATTTTGGCATTTAAGGAATATCTTGACGAAAATCTATCCAGCTATATCATACAAGCAAATTTAGATTATGCAGACATATTGATTTTTGAACAGGGTATCCAGTTATGGATACCCATTTTAGATATTTCAGAAATGCCAGAAAGTTTGCCACCATGGAGGAGAAATGCATGATTACAGTCAAATTCAAAGGACAGGATATTACAAACGCTATTTCTATCAATCAATGCATACATGATATGTATTGTGAAGAAAGAAGTGATACACTCATCATTCGTTTCAATGATACGCAAAATGAATGGGACAGTTGGCAACCAAAAGTAGGGGACGAAATTTTCGTAGAATATGGCAGTATCAATACAGGAAAAATGTTTGTTGATAGTGCAAATCCAGAAAATGGGTTATATACCATTGTTGCAACATCTATTCCCCCTAGTGCCAAAGCTGGAAAAAGTAAATCATGGCAAAGGGTCACATTGCAAAAAATTGGACAAGAAATAGCAAAAAATCACGGATTGTCTTTCAAAGCATATGGTGTGGAAGATATTTTGTACGAGTATATTTTGCAAACAAATGAAACAGATTTTTCATTTTTTCAACGATTATGCACACTGGAAGGGTGTGCCTTTCTTGTTTATGATGGTATTTTTGTTTTGTATTCGCAGGTCTATATGGAAAATACAGGGCCTTTGAAAACAATTTCCATAACAGCTGACAGTGATTATACATATATGGATAATTCTGCAAGATTATATGGCTCATGTTTGATAAAAAAGGGGGTTTATATTGGTACTTACAATGCAAATAATGGATCTGTAATAGAATATGTGCCAGATATGAATGTACAAATCTCCATATCCAACCAAGCAGAAGCCAATCGGTATGCAAAAAATATTCTACGCAATGTAAACAAGAACATGATAACTGGTTATCTATATGGACGTGTGCTTCCAGAATTTTCAGCGGCAAGCACGATGCAACTTGAAAATTATCGGGCAGCAAGTTGGAACGGTACTGTTTTTATCACACATATTCGCAATGATTATGCTACCGGAAAAAGTAAAATCTTTTTCCGGAAACCATTGCAAGGATACTGAAAGATAGGTGGAAAAACATGATAAACAAAGGTTTTATATCAACAATTGTTGATGATGGAAAAAAAGCTATCGTCATACCACAAGAAGCAAATGGGACAACGACATTTTCTCTGGTTATTCCATATTTTTTATTAGAATGTTTGGAAACCAATATGCCTGTTGTTTATGCTGCATTTGATGATAATACAGGAATTGTGCTTGCTCGTTTAGATGGGGAATGGAACCATAAAATATATAAAACATTGACCATCGAAGGTGTCACACATATGACAGATACATTGACTGCAGACAATGGTATTACAGCCACTGGTGGCATATCGTCAGCTGGTGGTGGTAATGTGCAGGTGCAGGGTGATATTACTTTAACAGGTAGTATATCTGCAAGTGGTAATGTAAACACAAATAGTGATGTGACTGCAAATGGTATTAGCCTTTCACAGCATACACATGGTGGTGTACAAAATGGTTCTTTTGACACACAAAAACCAAAATAGAAAGGGTGGTAAAACATGGGTGTTATTGCAACATGGGGAAATAAAAAATTTGAAGTTACACCAAATCGAATTTACCCTTTCAATGATTTCGCAACATCGTTCAAATTAAAAACAGATGCCAATAGCGATACAAGTGGTACTACGCCAACGAACACAAGGGGACGAGAACTGGAAGAAATTAAAATCAGTACACGTTGTTTGGCAGTAGCTGGTGTTAATGTACGAAATGAAATGGGAAGTTGGCGAAAATTGGTCGGAGAAACATACCCGTTACTGATTGGTGGTGCAAGTTTTGGAGCTGGTGAATTCCAATTAGAAAGTGTAGACATATCAGAAACACAATTAGATGGAAATGGTAATTTTTTAGCAGCTACATTATCATTTACATTTCGTGAATTTACAACATCGCAAAAAGCAGCAACAGCAAAAGCAACGAAAACTACGAGTAGCAGTAACAAAACGGCGAAAAGTAAAAAAGCAGCAAAACAAAAAGCAATGACAGCAAAGCCAAGTAAGGCTGATAAATCCAAAAAAACATCATTTCCCATTCCTTTTACATTTGTTGGTCAAGGGTTTGAAATTGCAATGTCTAACTTCAAAAAAAACAGATGAAGACGAAAGGGTGAGAAAATTGAAGGCAACAGGAAATGGTACACCACAACAATGTGCCCAAAATCTTTTATCAATCATTCGTGGAGAAAACCCAATGGAACGGGTAAAAGGTATTGATGTTAGATATATAGACAAATTACAACATGAGGCAGAAATAGACATCAAAGAAGATGTAAAATGGGTATTACAAATATATGAACCAAGGATTGATATAGAAGATGTGAAAATCAAAGTCGCAGAACAAGAAAATGGTAATCATCATATTTTTACATTGATTTCAGATACTTGAAAGGAGTGTGTATATGACAGAAAATTTTGATTTTGTACAAACAGATGGTACTTGGATATACAATACAGTCATGAATTGGCTCATGGATAGTGTAGATGAACCATTGTATCCTGGTGATGAACGACGCATTTATGCAGAAGCATTGGCATTTGTCTTAATTAATGTCTATAACGAATTGAATGATACTGCAAAACAAAGAACATTACAATTTGCACGTGGTAAAGTATTAGATGCTTTGGGCGAACGAACAGGTACAAAACGACTGCAAGCATCACCAGCATATGATAATTTTCGATTTTCGTTGGAAAATGCATTAAATTTTAATGTCATCATTCCAAAAGGCACACGTATCACACCTGATGGAAAAATATATTTTGCAACACAAGAAGATGCAGTCATACGTATAGGCGAAACAAGCGTTGATATTATTGCTGTTTGTACAACTGTTGGTGCAAATTTTAACGGATTATCAAGTGGTACAGTCAAAACGCTGGTTGATTTGATACCATATGTCGCAAATGTCAAAAATCTAAATGGTACATCTGGTGGAGATGATGGTGAACCATATACCTCAGCAGGAGATGATAGGTATAGAGAACGAATACGCATATCACCTGCCACATTTTCTGTTGCTGGCACATTGGCTGCATACAAATATCATGCTCTTTCTGCTGATCCCAATATCATTGACGTATTGGTATATTCGCCAAAAGCAACAGAAATTGTAATTTTACCATTGATGAATGGTGGAAAAATACCAGATGAGCAAACGATAAAAAATATACAAGCGATATTTACCAGTGACATACGCCCATTAACAGACCTTGTGACTGTAAAAGCACCAGAACAAATTGCATACGACATCAATGTTACATATTATTGTACTACAGTCAATGAAGCAGATGCAATCAAAGTCGTAGAAGGGGAAAATGGAGCCATTACACAATATAACGAATGGCAAACAGGCGGTTTAGGGCGTGACATCAATCCAGACCAGTTAAAAAAATTTATACTTGCACCCAAAAATGGTATGGAAGTGGTGGATAGGGTAGATGTTACAGCACCAATATTTACAGATTTACCAAACGAAAAAGTAGCAAAGTTTTCTGGAAATCTGACAGTCAATCATATTGTAAGTGGAAGTGACAGTATATGAAATTAGAAAATATAGAATTTCAAAAATTATTGCCACAATTTATGCAACAAGACTGTGCAATAATCGGATTGTCCTATGGTACAAACGAAATCATCAAAGAATTACATCAAAAGGCAGCATTATTGACTACATGGGATAAAATTGACCAATTATCCGAACAAGAATTGGATATGTTGGCAGATGAATTGTATATTACATGGTACAACAAAATGGCAAGCATTGAGATTAAACGTGATATTATCAAAAACAGCGATATGGTGTACCGAAAAATGGGTACAAGATGGGCCGTGGAAAATGTTATTTCTTCTTATTTTGGTGATGCGATGCTACAAGAATGGTTTGAATACAATGGTGAACCAGGGCATTTTAAGGTCATTAGTTCTAACCCTTTGATTAGTAATGAAAAATTTGAGCAGTTCTTTGATATTTTACATAAAGTCAAAAGAGGGTCTGCACATTTGGATAGCATTTTAATCAGTCTGACTGGACATATGAAGCTACATACTGGCGTTGCGTATCATGAAACATCACATGAAAAAATAATATTGGGAAAAAATAGAAAGGAGTGATATGTTTTGAGTGCATTTTATGATAATGCAATTACAAATTTAGGGAGAAAACTGATTGCAGATATGCAATTAGGTGCAAAATTTGTCCCAACAAAAATTGTTATTGGATCTGGATATATGCCAGCGGATAAAACAACACAAACTATGGAAAATGTTGTAGAAGTTGTTCAAGAAATATCACTAAACAAAGCAGAAAAAACAACAGAAGGAAATTGCATATTTGGTGGTGTTTTATCTAATACAGCTATGTCAAAACCATTTTATTTTCGGGAATTGGCATTATATGCAAAAGTCATTTATCCAGAAAAAGAAAACCAAGAAAGTACAGAAATTCTTTATTCCTATGG
>JAHHTV010000046.1 GCA_020024395.1 Anaerotignum sp.
CATACATTCACCATGTTCTGCTAAATAATATTTGGAAAGCAAAGATGAAACGTGTTTTTCACCATATTCGTCTAATATGATTTCTAAGTCGTCTATGGTTTCGTCAGATGTGTATGTATTTCCTTGCAATACAAGGAAATACCGATTGTTTTGTTTGTATAATGCAGAGCCGCCGTGGAATAAATGTTCCAGTCGAATAGAAAGGTCTATGACATCATCTAATTGTACAAAAGAATAAACCAAAATGTCATCATCTTCTTTGATTTCAGTTTCTTCTTCAGAAAGTGGTTTTTTCTTGTAGCGGCGATTATCTTTTGCCTGTGTGAACAAATTCAAAGCAGATTGCCCTTTTTCTTTATCCTCTACTTTTGTGACAATAATCATGATGCCATCTAAACCAACTGGCACTGCTTCTACCATCAAAGGGGTATTTTCTGTTACAAAATCACATTCTTCCATTGCTTGTTCCATGATATCCCGAAAGAGCTTTTGTGTTTTTTCACCAGGGTGAATGAGGTCTTCCAGACGAATGTCACGTTCCATCAAATCGGCTTTTGTCAATGTGAGTTTCAGCTGTGTGTCGCTGACACGTTCTATTTTCATCTGCAATCACTTCCTTTTCAGTAATACTGTCATATTTTGTGTGATGACAGCAAAATCTTAATCTTATTTATACTATACAATTTAATAGAAATATAGTATAGTATAATGAATTGCAAGGAATATGTAAAGAGGATAATGTTGATAATTCCGACAAAAGACATAAAAAAATAAGTGTTTTTGCAGTGAAAAGGTAAAAAGGAGATGTGACAATATATGAAAAAGAAAATCATACCACCATTATTGACATTGATTGTGTGGGCAGGTATGTATTATTATTATCTGCCGCCCATCAATATACACAGCAATGAATGTTGGATGTTTTTGGTAGCGATGGTGGTTGTGGCGTTGGTTATCAATTTTTGGTCGATTTCCAAAACATTGTTTTTCCGCCGCAATGATGAGGTGACATATCCATCAAAATGGAGAAAATTGATTTATGTGCCTGTGGGGTTAGTCATCATATATGGCGTTGGTGTACTGTTGTCATCTCCTATATTGCGTGCTTCTGCATACAACAAATTGCTGACAGTGCAAACAGGTGATTTTGCAGAGGACATTCACGAAGTCAATTATAGCCAAATTCCGATATTAGATAGTGATTCTGCGGCAAGATTGGCAGAACGTGAAATGGGCAGTATGGTGGATATGGTTTCACAGTATGAAGTCAGCGAATATTACAACCAAATCAACTTAAACGGAAAACCAGTGCGTGTGACACCCCTACGGTATGGGGATATGATTAAATGGTTGACAAACAGAAATACAGGTATTCCTGCGTATATGAACATTGATATGACAACACAAGATGTGGATTTGGTGAAATTAAAAGAGGGGGAAGGTATCAAATATTCCCCGTTTGAACATTTTAGCAGAAATCTTGACCGTCATATCCGTTTTCGATATCCAACAGAAATGATACGAACAAAGAATTTTGAAGTAGATGACAATGGAACACCTTATTGGGTATGTGCTGTGGAACAAAGAACAATCGGCTTGTTTGGTGGTACAGATATCAAAGGTGTGATATTGGTAAATGCCATCACGGGTGAACATCAATATTACGATGTCAAAGATGTACCACGATGGGTAGATAAAGTGTATGATGCAAATTTGCTGATAGAACAATATGATTATTATGGTACATTGAAAAATGGTTGGATTAACAGCGTTTTGGGACAAAAAGGCTGTTTGCAAAGTACAGAAGGATATAACTATATCGCTTTAGATGATGACGTTTGGGTGTATACAGGTGTCACATCCATTGGCGGTGATGAGTCCAATGTTGGTTTTGTATTGATGAACTCTCGTACAAAAGAAACAAATTATTATCAGATTTCTGGTGCAAAAGAAATTTCTGCTATGGCTTCTGCAGAGGGGGAAGTACAGCACTTAGGATACAAAGCAACATTCCCGATACTGCTCAATATTGCAGATGAACCAACATATTTCTTGTCTTTGAAGGATGCGGCAGGTTTGGTCAAAAAATATGCAATGGTCAATATTGAAAAATATCATATTGTTGCCATTGGAGATAGTGTGGCATCTTGTGAAAAAGTGTATCGCAATTTGATGGCGAATAATGGCATTGATACTACACCATCTGGTGGTGGTATGTTTGCAGAAGGCATCATCACCATGATGCAAGATATTGTTTCAGATGGTAATACCTATTATTATTTGATGATTTCAGATAGAGAAGAATTGTTTGAAATCGAGGCAAAAGACCACTTGGATATATTGAAAAAACATGTGGGTGATAGCATCAAAGTAGAATATATGGAAGCGTCAAACGGTGTGATGACGGTGACATCAATACAATAAGCAAAAAAGCAAAAACGGCATTTGTAAGTAAATCTCTATCGGAAAATATGGTTTTTATTTTGACTGATTTTCTGATAGAGAATGAGAACACATACATAATGCCGTTTGTTTTTTGGAAATTTTGGTTTATGATTTCGAAAGAAATCCTTACAAATCATTGAAAAAAACAGGCTTTTGTTGACACTGCAAGGGGAAAACTGTAAAATGTATAAAGTATAAAAGCAGAAGTAATATGCTTGATAGTATAAAATATGGTAGAATAGACAGTTGTGTCTTTGGAGGTTAGCAAAATTATGGATAAAAAACAAAAGCATGAACAAGTACCAGAAACGCAAAATACACAACAAAAACAATATGCAGAGTTATATAATGATTTGCCGCAAGAAGTGCAAGACATTTTGATGGAAAGTCATCCACTCAAAGGCAAAGAAAAAGAAGAACAAACACAAAGAAAAAGACAACACACCAGACGACCACAAAGAGAAGATGTGGAAGAAGTCAAAGAAGCAAGAATGCAACAAGTTGGTTCTGAATTAAACGCAATGCAAAAAGCACCACAACAAGAAGGGGCACCCACAAAATATGCATCACGTCGGGCGCAAAGTGCAGAAAAACGTAAAAAAGAAGCAGAGAAAAAAATGAAAGAAGACGCAGAATATGAAGAAATACAATTTGTCAGTATGATGCCTTCCAGAAAAAAAGCAAATCCAAAAGATGATGCAGAAACACAATCCGTTTCACAAAATACATTGATGAGAAGATGGCGAAAACAGCAAGAGGAGAATGACCCTTTCCAAGATTGGCAAAATGATACCAGTCATACCAATTATGATAATTTCGATTTTGCACAAAGAGCAAAACAAGAACATTTGGACAGTTTGTATGATGATAATTATGATGATGAAAATTTTCATATTGGTAAAAGTAAAGTACCTATGATTATTGCTGGCGTTGGCTTGGTGTTATTGCTATTTTTGATATTCAAAACAGTGACATTAAGCAGTCGTTTGCATGAGGCAGAAATCCAAATGAAAGAAGTAGACAGCTTGAAACAACGGTATGAGCAGGTACAACTGGAAAAAATGCAGCTGGAAGAAGAATTGCAAGCATTGCAAAATCCAGATGGACAAAAAACAACAGATAAAAAAGAAGATACCAATAAACCAAAAGAAAATAAAATAGACAAAGAGAAAACAGATAAAGAAAAAACCGAAAAAGATAAAACCGAAAAAGATAAAACAAAAGAAAAGACAGATGCAAATAAAACAAAAACACCAGCAGAAGCTGGTAAAACAGAAAATTATACTGTATTAGAGGGTGAAACCCCTTGGGATATTGCACAAAAGGTATATGGTAGTGGCGCAGATTACCAGAAAATACTAGATGCAAATGGCTTGAAAGACGGCGACACTATCAGACCTGGTGATGTGTTGAAAATTCCAAAAAATTGATATTGTAATTTTCCAAAAACCCAATCTGATTAAAGGAGAAAAGTATATATGGAGAAAGACGAACTGCAAAAAAAGACATTGGCAGAATTGAAACAAATGGCGAAGGATATGGGGCTGGGGGCTGTTTCAACTTTGAAAAAAGGGGAATTGATTGAACGTATACTACAAAAACAAATGCAACCACAACCATCAGTTGCAAAACGTGTGACTGCATATGGATTTTCACTAAAAGAAGATGGGGAAGTAACAGAAGAACAAACACCACAAGAAACAAAAAAATCAGAACCAAGAGAACGTATGTCACAAGAAGATTTGGAAAACGGGGAACAAGGCGAAGGCATACTGGAAGTGATGCCAGATGGTTTTGGATTTTTGAGAACAGAAAATTTCTTGCCAGGGACAGGGGATATCTATGTTTCTCCTTCCCAAATTCGTCGGTTTCGTTTGAAAACAGGCGATGCCATAAAAGGTAGTATTAGACAGGCAAGGGAAGGGGAAAAATTCGGTGCTTTACTTTTTGTCAAAAGTGTAAATGGTGACAGACCAGATATTGCGTCAAAACGTCCCAATTTTGAAGAATTGACACCGATTTATCCAGAAGAAAAGTTGCAATTAGAAACAACAAAAGAAGCTTTGTCTGGTCGTATTGTCGATTTGATTTCGCCGATTGGTAAAGGACAAAGAGGTATGATTGTGGCACCACCAAAAGTGGGCAAAACCATATTGTTGACACAGATTGCAAATGCCATTACAAAAAATCATAAAGATGTACATTTGATTGTACTGCTGATTGATGAACGTCCAGAAGAAGTAACAGATATTCAGCGTTCGATAGAAGGGGAAAATGTAGAGATTGTGTACTCTACATTTGACCAACAACCAGAACATCACAAACGTGTGACAGAAATGGTTTTGGAACGAGCAAAACGTATGGTGGAACAAGGCAAAGACCTTGTGATATTGCTAGATAGTATCACAAGATTGGCAAGAGCGTATAACCTGACAATACCACCAAGTGGCAGAACATTGTCAGGGGGGCTTGACCCTGCGGCACTTTATATGCCAAAACGCTTTTTTGGTGCTGCAAGAAATATTGAACATGGTGGCAGCTTGACCATATTGGCAACAGCACTTGTAGATACAGGCAGCAAAATGGACGAAGTGGTTTTTGAAGAATTTAAGGGTACTGGGAATATGGAATTGGTGCTTGACCGCAAATTGGCAGAACGCCGCATATTCCCTGCTGTGGATATTATCAAATCAGGTACAAGACGAGAAGACAAATTGCTTAGCGATGCAGAAATGGAATGTAATTATATTTTAAGACGCATGGCAAGCAATTTGACCAATATGGAAATGACAGAAGGTTTTTATGATTTGATGAAAAATACAAAAAACAACGCAGAATTTGTAGAGCGTTTACCAGCTTTGGAAAAACATTTGGGATTTTGTGAAAAATAAAAAACGTATGATGATGTTGGAAAAAAATATTGCAATGTTCTGCAAAATATGATACAATACCAACGTTGTCTATAAATAATTTCGGATTATTGATCAACGAACGAGAGAATGAGGTGAAAAAAATGAAAGAAGGAATCCATCCCGATTACAAACAGGTGACAGTAAAATGCAACTGCGGCAATGAATTTGTAACAGGTTCTACAAAAGACGAAATCAGAGTCGAAGTATGCTCCAAATGTCACCCTTTCTACACAGGTAGCCAGAAACTTCTGCTGGAAGCAGGCGGTCGTGTGGAAAAATTCAACAAAAAATACGGCAGAAAATAATTTTGAAACAAGCGAAAGGGTTGGGCAGTGTGTCCACCCTTTTTTTCGCAATTTGAAAAAGAATTGATTTTTAAGTTGGGAAAAAAAGGGGATTTTTGGAAAGGAGGAAATCGCATGAAACGAACCAATATTGGAGGACAAGCCGTTGTGGAAGGCGTAATGATGCGTGGCAAAAAAATATATGCTATGGCAGTGAGAAATCCACAAGGCGAAATCACCATAGAAAAAAAAGAATGGGGCGGTTTGACAAAATCCAAATTGTTCAAATTGCCAATATTTCGAGGGATTGCCGCTTTTGTAGATTCTTTGGTGACAGGTACAAAAATTCTCATGCGTTCAGCTGAAATTGCGGGCGAAGATTGGGCAGATGAAGCAGAATTAAGCCGTTTTGAAAAATGGATACAAAATAAATTTGGGGATAAAATCAATGATATATTGATTTATTGTAGTGTGGCAATGTCTTTGGTGTTGGGTATGCTGCTATTTTTTCTTTTGCCTGTGTGGCTGGGGAATTTTTTCAAAGCAGTTGTACCTGTTTGGGCATTGGGTGTAATCGAAGGTTTGATACGAATTGGCATATTTTTATTGTATTTGTTTGCCATTTCTCGCATGAAAGAAATCCATCGTGTGTTCCAATATCATGGCGCAGAACACAAAACGATAAATTGTTTTGAAAGTGAAAAGGAATTAACAGTAGAAAATGTGATGCCTTGCACAAGACTGCATAAACGTTGTGGCACAAGTTTTTTGCTTTTTGTAATGATTATCAGTATGGTGGTATTTTTCTTTGTGCGTACAGATAGTATTTGGTTGCGTTTGATTACAAGAATTGTACTAGTGCCTGTGATTGCAGGAATTTCTTATGAAGTGATACGCTGGGCAGGAAATTCGGAAAGCAAATTGGTTGCAGCAATTAGTTATCCAGGGCTGTGTTTGCAAAAAATTACAACCGCAGAACCTGATGCAAAACAGATTGAAACAGCGATTGCTGCAATGAAAGGAGTTCTGGAAGATGAACCAGAATAAAACAGTTTCACAATGGTTGCAATTAGGCAGACAACAACTTGCAAATGCTGGGAAATTACCAAAAGATGCAGATTTGCTTTTGATGCATACCACAGGATTGACAAAAATACAACTGTTGACAGAATGCCAACAGACAGTGACAGCAGAAGCGGCGCAGCAATACGCCGCTTTTCTGAATGAAAGAGAAAATGGAAAGCCATTGCAATATATATTGGGGGAATGGGAGTTTATGGGATTGCCTTTTGCAATGGGAGAAGGCGTGCTGATACCAAGAGCAGATACAGAAGTGTTGGTGGAAACTATATTAGAAAAGCAAAAAACAGAAAATCTGCAAAAGGGCTTGGATATTGGTACAGGTACAGGCTGTATTCCGATTTGCTTGGATAAATTAGGTGGCATGGATATGACAGCAGTGGATATTAGTGCAAAGGCGTTATGTTATGCAAAACAAAACAATCAAAAAAATAGAACAAATGTGACATTTTTGGAAAGTGATTTGTTTTCGATGTTACCTACTGCACAAAAGGGAACATTTGACTTTATTGTTTCCAATCCGCCGTATATTCCAAAAAAAGATATTGCAACATTGATGACAGAAGTCAAAGATTTTGAGCCAAGAAATGCACTAGATGGCGGTTTAGATGGTTTGGATTTTTATCGGCATATCATTGAAATAGGCAGGCATTGGATAAGAAAAGATGGTTGGTTGTTTTTTGAAATTGGATATAACCAAAAACAAGATTTATTTGCATTGTTGGAAACAGCAGGATTTGGCTGTTTGATGTGCAAACAGGATTTTGCAGGATTAGATAGGGTAATATGTGGAAAAAAGAATGAGGGATAACCGATGTTTGATAAATTGATAGAAATAGAAGAAAAACATATGCATTTGGCTGACCAAATCAATGACCCAGAGATTATCGCAAATCAAAACCAATGGCAGAAATTGATGAAAGAATACAGCGATATGACACCGATTGTGGAAGCATATCAAGAATACAAAAAAACAAAAGATGCCATTGCAGAGGGATTGGAGCTTTTGGGTGAAAAATTGGATGATGCATTTCGGGAATTGGTCAAAGAGGAATTGGCAGAAAATAAAAGTCGTTTGGAAGAATTGCAAAAAGAAATGACAATATTGCTCATTCCCAAAGACCCAAATGACGAGAAAAATGTCATTGTGGAAATCAGAGGCGGTGCAGGCGGTGACGAAGCGGCATTATTTGCAGGAGATTTGTTCCGTATGTATGCAAGATATGCAGAACGCAGAAAATGGAAAGTAGAATTGATGAATACCAGTGAAAGTGATTTGGGTGGTTATAAAGAAGTTTCATTTATGATTGCAGGACAAGGGGCGTATTCCCGTTTGAAATATGAAAGCGGTGTACATCGTGTGCAAAGAATACCTACAACAGAAAGCGGTGGCAGAATTCATACTTCTACGGTGACTGTGGCAGTATTGCCAGAGGCAGAAGAAGTGGACGTGCATATTGATATGAATGATGTGCGTGTTGATGTGTTCCGTGCATCGGGAAATGGTGGGCAATGTGTCAACACCACAGATTCTGCGGTACGTATGACACATATCCCAACTGGTATTGTGGTTTCTTGTCAAAATGAAAAATCACAGTTGAAAAACAAAGAGCAAGCATTGAAAGTATTGTATGCACGTGTGTATGAAAGAGAAAGACAAGCACACGATGCGGCGATTTCTGCGGATAGACGTTCACAGGTAGGCACGGGTGACAGAAGCGAACGCATTCGCACATATAATTTCCCACAAGGACGTGTGACAGACCATCGTGTGGGTTTGACATTGCATAAAATCAATGCCATATTAGATGGGGAATTAGACGAAATTATGGATACTTTGATTACCACAGACCGTATGGAAAAATTGAAAGAAAATCAAACAGAGTCATAAAAAGAAAAAGAAATCAGGTGTATGACATGAAAACATTATGGGGGTTGTTTTTGATATTTGCAAGAATTGGGGCGTTTACATTTGGTGGTGGATATGCCATGTTGCCAATGCTACAAAGAGAAGTTGTGGAGAGTCGAAAATGGGCGACAGAAGATGAAGTATTGGATTATTTTGCAATCGGACAATGTACACCAGGGATTATATTTGTCAATACGGCAACGTTTATTGGATATAAACAAAAAGGTGTGTTGGGGGCGATATTTGCAACGGCTGGCAGTATATTTCCATCGTTGGTGATTATTGTGGTGATTGTGGCAGTGCTGACAAATTTTGCAGAGCTTGCAGTGGTACAATATGCATTTGGTGGTATTCGTGTGGTTGTAGGAGTATTGATACTGAATGCTATATTGGGTATGTGGAAAAAATCGATTGTAGATAAATTCGGTGTTTGTTTGGCATTGGTTTCTTTTTTGTTATCTGCTGTGTTTGATGTTTCCCCGATATTGCTTGTGGTTGGTGCAGGTGTGCTGGGCGTTGCGGTACAAACTTTTAGAGCAAGCAAAACAAAAGGGGGTGTCAAACAATGATACAACTTTTGATACTATTTTTTGAATTTTTCAAAATTGGTTTGTTTTCTGTAGGTGGTGGATTGGCAACATTGCCGTTTTTGTATGATTTGGCAAACAAATATGAATGGTTGCGATTGGAACAAATTTCAGATATGGTGGCAGTGTCAGAGTCCACGCCTGGCCCTTTGGGCGTGAATATGGCAACATATGCAGGATTTCAGTGTGCGGGGGTATTGGGTAGTGTTGTGGCAACGGTGGGACTTGTGACACCGTCTGTGATTATCATTATTTTCGTGTATCGCTTTTTGGAGAAGTTTCGCACCAGTGCGATTGTAGAGCGTGCATTTTATGGTTTGCGTCCGGTTGTTGTGGGTTTGATTGGGGCAGCGGGATTTGGCGTGATGATGATAGCATTGTTGCATATGCAGATTGTACAGTCAGAAGGCATACACAATATCGTTGGCTGGTTTCGCTGGAAAGAATGTATATTATTTTTATTGATATTTTTTGCGTCAAAGAAATGGAAAAAAATACATCCCATTGCTTTTATTCTTGTGGGTGCTTTGGCAGGCATTGTATTTCAAATGGGAGCATAACTAAAAAGACCTTTATGGCATTGTGCTGAAAAAGGTCTTTTTTGTTGCGATAATGTCATGAAAAAAGAAATACAAAAAGCAGATATATCATGTTTCTGTTCCTTCTAATAAATCATCTACCAACTGCATGATATGCTCATATTTTTTGGGTTCTAACCGTTTGAGTTTTTCGAATACTATGTGCATTTCCACAGGGTTTTCTGTACCATCATCAAAAAACTCTTTGGGGTGAATATCGAAATATTCACAAATATAAAACAGTCCCATAAGGGAAGGGAGATTTCTTCTGTTTTCAATCAAATTGATATAATTTTCATTTTGTCCCATAGATAAACTCATATCTCTGGCAGATACATTTTTTTCTAGGCGTAGCTGTGTAAGTCTTTTGTAAAAAAAATTTTCCAATTCACTGGAATGCATTTTTATCACCATAATTATTATAT
>JAHHTV010000047.1 GCA_020024395.1 Anaerotignum sp.
GTGCAGCACCAGAGCCAGAACCTTCAAATAAAATGATGTCACAAGCAGAAATTGAGGCAATGATGCAGCAACAAAGTGCAGCACCAGAGCCAGAACCTTCAAATAAAATGATGTCACAAGCAGAAATTGAAGCGTTGATGCAGCAACAAAGTGCAGTACCAGAGCCGCAGTCTCAACCACAAGTGCAGGCACAAGCTGCACCAGTAGCACCAGTAGCACCAGCGGCTGATGTGACACAACAAATGATGCAAATGATGCAGATGATGCAACAACAAATGATGGGTATGCAGCAAATGCAACCACAGACAAGACCACAAAGAATGATAGAAACACAGCCTTTGGATGCACCGCAATTTAGTACAGTGGCAGATGCTTTGGGTGAAGAACAAACAGAAAATCTGCAACTGATTATGGATGTTCCTTTGGAAATTTCCGTAGAAATTGGTAGAACCAAAAAGCTAATCAAAGATATATTGGAATTGTCTTCTGGTTCTTTGGTTGTGTTGGATAAATTGGCAGGAGAACAAGTTGATGTATATGCCAATGGACAATGTATTGCAAAAGGCGATGTTGTCGTTGTAGATGATAGCTTTGGTGTGAGAATTACAGAAGTTGTGAAACGTCCTGAGTTATTACAACCACAAAATAGTTAAAAAAATAATTTATATAAACAAAAAAGAAAAACCGATAAGAAAGGTATGGTAGTAAAATGGCAAAGATATTATTAGTTGATGATGCGGCATTTATGCGAATGATGGAGAAAGACACACTGACCAAAAATGGTTACAGCGATATTCATGAAGCATCTGATGGTGTGGAAGCGGTTGAAAAATATGATGAACTGCATCCAGATTTGGTTATTATGGATATCACAATGCCAAATATGGACGGTTTGGAAGCGCTGAAAACAATCCGCGGAAAAGACCCAAATGCAGTGATTGTTATGTGTTCTGCGATGGGTCAGGAAGCAATGGTTATTGACGCATTGAAATCTGGTGCAAAAGACTTTATTGTAAAACCTTTCAAACCAGACAGATTGCTGAAAACAGTAACAACATTGTTAGGCTAATATACATAGCTTGAAGGAGTGTGATTGAAATTCCATTAACAGATATGATGACGGTGATTACCACGTTTTTGTTGGTGATTGGGATATTAGCATTGTGTTATTTCTTTACCAAAAAATTTGGAAAAGGAATGTTGCGATATCAGACTTCTTCATGTATGAAAGTGATTGACAGAGTGATTATAGGGCAGGATAAAAGCCTTATGATTGTCCAAATAGGAGAGCGATATTGCCTGATTGGCGTTGCACAATCAGGCATACAGCTATTGATGGAGCTTTCGAAAGAAGAAGTGCAAATGCAAATTTTGGACAAAGAAAAAAATCAGAATTTTACGGAAATGCTTTCTGAAAAATTCAAAAGAAAAAACCGCCAATAGAAAATCGGCGAATTTGGAGTGCATTTTATGACTGAAGGAATTGTAACAATTAACGGAAATGGCGTACAAACGTTGGAATTGTTTTTTGTTTTGACAATATTGATGCTGTTGCCTTCCATTATTGTCATGATGACATCTTTTGCAAGAATTGTCATTGTGTTATCATTTACAAGAAATGCTTTGGGAACACAGCAAACACCACCCAATACAGTTTTGATTGGGATTGCCTTGTTTTTGACATTGTTTATTATGTCACCTGTGTTGGAAAAAGTGAATGAACAAGCATATATTCCATATAAAAATGAGGAAATTACACAACAAGAAGCTTTAGAGCGTGCAGCAATACCAATGCGGGAGTTTATGTTGAAACAGACAGAAGATACTTCTTTAGATATGTATTTGGAATTTGCGGGTGAAGAAAGACCTGAAAATTTGAATGAGCTGCCATTGCGTGTAGTAATTCCAGCATTTATGACAAGTGAATTAAAACAAGCTTTTATCATGGGCTTTTTGTTGTTTATTCCATTTTTGCTGATTGATATTGTAGTTTCTAGTATATTGATGTCAATGGGTATGATTATGTTACCACCAGCAACCATTGCCATGCCGTTCAAATTGTTGTTGTTTGTGACAGTGGATGGTTGGCAACTATTGTTTTCGACATTGGTGCGAAGTTTTTCGTGAAGGAGGGGTGAAGTATGAATAATGCAGAAGTGATGGACATTATGCGTTCTGCCCTGATGGTTGCGATGAAATTGAGCGCACCAACATTGATACTGAGTATGGTGGTCGGGATATTGATTTCTATATTGCAGGCAGCGACACAAATTCATGAACAAACCATTACATTTGTGCCAAAGTTGTTTGTAATTGCATTGATTTGTTTGTTTACCGGTTCTTGGATGCTGACAACGTTGCAGGATTTTACAAAAGAATTGTTCATTTTGATGCAGCCTTGACGAAAAATGATTTTGAGGAGCGGTTTTTATGCAAGGAATGAACGATATATTGACATTTTCTTTAATCATCATGCGAATGAGTGGCTGTATATTGTTTAACCCGATATTGGGGAGAAGAAATATACCCGCTATGGTGAAAACAGCAATTATATTTGTATTAAGTGTCATTTTGATAACATATCAAGAGCATACAGTCGTAGCAGCAGACACTGTCATAGAATATGCAGTGTTGTTGCTAAAAGAATTTTTTTGCGGCTTTGTGATTGGGACGGTTGTCAATTTATTTTTGAACATCATTATTTTTGGTGGTGAAATCATCGACTTTCAAATGGGGCTTTCTATGTCAAAGATTTATGATATGCAAAGTAATACATCTTTGGCATTGAGCGCAACATTTTTTAATGCACTGTTTGTGCTATTATTTTTTGCCACAGATGGGCATTTGGTGCTGTTGCAGCTGTTTTTGAAATCGGGAGAAATTGTCCCTTATGGCAGCATGGCAATCACGCAATCACTCAGTGTAGCAATATTAGATATTTTTTGTGATTGTATGATATTGGCAGTCAAATTGGCATTGCCGATTATGGTTGTGGAAATTTTGGCAGAAGTAGGCGTGGGTATTTTGATGAAAACTATTCCACAAATTAATGTGTTTGTGGTCAACATCCAAGCAAAAGTAGTATTGGGTATTGTATTTTTGGTGCTTTTGTTTACACCAATGTCAGAATTTTTGGAAGGCTGTATTCGTTTGATGTTTGATGCGTTGCAGTATGTGATAGCGTTGATGAAATAAAGGGGGGAGCTGAACGGTGGCCGGAGAGTCCAAAACCGAAAAGGCCACGAGTAAGAAGCGGAAGGACGAGAGAAAAAAGGGTAACATATTTTTAAGTAGAGATATCGTTATATTGGTATCGTTGTTGGGTATGTTTGTGACATTGAAAATGTTTTTTCCAATCATTTATGGTACATTGAAAAAATATTTGATGGAATATATGACAATGGCTGGCACAATGAAAGAGATTTCCAATGATTTTACAATGCAGATTTCCCAAAACTTTATGTTAACTTTTGTAAAAGTCGCAATGCTGCTTCTGTTGGTGTCAGTGTTGTTGTCAGTGGTTGCAACGGCATTTCAAACAAAGCTGTTGTTTGCAGCAGATAGTTTTAAGCCGAAATTTAATCGGTTGAGTCCTCTGCAAGGTATCAAGCGTATGTTTTCATTGAAAAGTGTGATGGAGGTTGTAAAAGGACTCATTAAAATTACAATATTATTTGTTATCATTATCCAATATATCAAAAAGCAAATCATACATTTTCCAGATTTTTTGACGATGGATATTATTCCAACATGTGCGTATATGTTGGATGCAGCGTTTGGTATGGTTTTGAATATTGGGATTGCTTTTGCAGCGATTTCTGTATTTGACTATTTTTATCAATGGTGGGATTATGAACGCCAGTTAAAGATGTCTAAACAAGAGGTGAAAGAGGAGTATAAACAATTGGAAGGTGACCCGAAAGTTAAGGGTAAGATAAAAGAACTGCAAAGAAAAATGGCAATGTCCAGAATGATGCAGTCTGTACCTTCGGCAGACGTTGTGGTAAAAAACCCAACACATTTTGCAGTTGCTTTGAAATATGACCCCGAAAAAAATACAGCACCTGTTGTGGTGGCAAAGGGGCAAGATGAACTGGCACTTCGTATCATTAAAGTGGCAGAAGAAAATCAAGTATATGTGATAGAAAATAAGCCATTGGCAAGAGCATTGTACGCAACAACAGAAGTGCGGCAGCAAATTCCGCCAGATTACTATGGTGCGATTGCAGAAATTTTGGTATATGTTTATAAATTAAAAAACAAATTGAAATAGATTTGAATTCTAAAAATTGGAGAAATAGAAATGAAAAGTATTTTTAAGAACGCAGTTTCTTTATTCGTGGTTGTAATTGTATTATTATTGCTGATACCATTAAATCCTTTTGTGTTGGATATCTTTTTCATTTTTAATATTGCACTTTCTTTGACAATACTGTTGATTACAATGAACATCAAAGAAGCACTGGAATTTTCTATTTTTCCCTCTTTGTTGTTGATTACAACATTGTTGCGCTTGGGGTTAAATATATCATCTACAAGGTTGATTTTGACAAAAGAAGGTGCAGCAGGACAAGTTATTAAAGCATTTGGTAGCTTTGTATTACAAGGAAATGCGATTGTTGGTGTAATTATATTCTTGATTATCGTTTTGGTACAATTTATTGTTATTACCAAAGGTGCAGAACGTGTTGCTGAAGTTGCAGCAAGATTTACACTGGACGCAATGCCTGGGAAACAGATGGCCATTGATGCTGACTTGAGTTCTGGTTTGATTACAGAGGCTGATGCGAGAGACCGTCGTTATAAAATCCAAAAAGAAGCGGATTTTTATGGTGCTATGGATGGTGCGACAAAGATTGTAAAAGGGGATGCGGTGATGTCTATTATCATCACACTCATTAACTTTGTGGCAGGTACCATCATTGGTATGGTACAGTCAAGCATGGAATTTAGTCAGGTGCTGCAAGTGTATACGATTGCAACCATTGGTGACGGTTTGGTTTCTCAGATACCTGCTTTGTTGATTTCTACTGCAACTGGTATGATTGTAACAAGAGCAGTTTCAGATGGTAGTTTGAATAAAGACGTATCAGGACAGTTCTTAGCACAGCCACAGTCCATTATGATTACAGGTGCGATATTGGGTATCATTGCATTATTGCCTGGTATGCCGCATTTGCAGCTGATTGTCATGTCAGCAGGATTGGTTGGATTGGGTTACACGGTTTCTAAGAAAATGAAAGTGGCAATGTCACCACAAGAAACTACCATGCTGGAAGAACAAGAAGCAATGGAAGCGGCAGAAGAACAAATGTCGCCAGATGATTATTACAAAGATATCAATACGGTATATTCTTTGTTGAATGTAGAGCCGATTGAAATGGAATTTGGTTACAGCTTAATTCCATTAGTAGAAGAATCGAGCGGCGGCAAACTCATAAACCGTATTGTCATATTCCGTAGGCAATTTGCACAGGAAATGGGGTTTGTTATACCATCTATTCGGTTGCGTGATAGTTCTAGCTTGAATACAAACCAATATGTGATTAAAATAAAGGGTGAAGAAGTAGCAAAAGGTGAAATTCTGATTGATTATTATTTGGCTTTGGAGCCATCAGAACCTGCGGGTGAAGTGGAAGGGATTGAAACCATAGAACCTGCTTATGGTATTCCAAGTAAATGGATTACACCAGATTTGAAAGAAATGGCAGAAATATATGGGTATACAGTCATTGACCCATTGTCTGTTATGGTGACACATATGTCAGAAGTCATCAAACAATATGTGCATGAATTGCTTTCTCGTTCGGAAGTGGTGCAGTTGGTCGAAAATTTGAAACATACCGCACCAGAGCTTGTGGAAGAAGCATTTCCGAATATTATATCATATGGGCTGTTCCAAAAGGTTTTGTCCAGTTTGCTCAAAGAAGGAATTCCTATCAAGGATTTGAGTACCATTGTGGAATGTATGTTGGATGTTGGAGGAGAAGCCAGAGATTTGGATACCATGATTGGAAATATTCGTGTTGCATTAAAAAGAACGATTACCAGAAGATTTTGTGAGGGTGGTCAAATGCGTGTTATCACATTGGACGGTGAAACAGAGCGTTTGATTGCATCTAGTTTAATCAAAGGTGACCAAGGTATTTATTTGGCGTTAAATCCAGATTTGATGCAGCAGTTTATTTCACAGCTTTCTGAATATGTGAAGAAGTTTAATGATATTTCAGAATCACCGATTATATTGACAAGTCATGTCATAAGGGTTTATGTGTATCGTTTGGTAGAACAATTTTATCCCAATATGTATGTACTATCGTTCAATGAAATTGCAAACAATATACAAATACAAGCAGTAGGTAACATTGTTTTGGAAAAGTAATAAGGTGCTGAAAAAAATGGAGAGGTCTGTATGATGAAACAAAGTGAATTGGCAGAAAAAACCAATGAAGAACTGTTAGAGGCATATCGGCAGACCAAAGATCAAAATGTGAAACAAGAAATTGTATTGCGATATTTATATTTGGTGAAAAATATCGCATTGCAATTTCGTGGCGTATATGCAAGTTTTGCACAAACAGATGATATTATCAATGAAGGCATTATTGCGTTGATGGGGGCTGTGGATAAATTTGACCCCGAAAAGAATGCAAAATTTGAAACATTCGTTTCCAAAAGATTGAAAGGTTTGATTATTGATATTGCAAGAAAGCAGGATTGGGTGCCCAGAAATATCCGAAAGGATTGTAAAGAAATTGAAGCGGCTATGCGCACATTATATGAAGAGTTGGGCAGATATCCGACAAATCAGGAAGTGGCTGATTACTTGAATATGAGTTTGGAAAAATATTTGAAGATTTTGGGCAAAACGAATTTGTATAATCTGATATCATTGGATTATTTTATTGGGGAAAGAACAGGGGAACATGGTGCAGAACGATTGGTTAGCCATGAAAGCTTACCTGAGGAACAGTTGGAAAATAAGGAGATGCAACAAGTGCTGACAGAAGGGTTGCAGTCCTTGCGAGAAAAGGAACAGATGGTTCTTTCTTTGTATTATCGGAAAGAGTTGACAATGAAAGAAATCGCAAAAGTGATGCATTTGAGTGAGCCAAGGATTTCTCAAATTCATGCAAGCGGTTTGAAAGCTTTGAAATTATATATGGAAAAAAATTTTCAGTCTTGAGGAGGAGTGTTATAATGTTTCAGGGGTTTTATAATTTAGCATCGGGTATGTTGACGCAAAATAGAAATTTGAATGTTGTAAGTAATAATATGACAAATATGCTTACACCAGGATACAAAAAAGATACAATGTTATCTAGTACATTTCAAGAAGATTTGATGTCTAGAACTGGAAATTTAGACCGTTCCAATACCACAGGATTGGAAGACACTTCTATGTTTCGTAGTCCCACCCTTAATGTGACCAATTTTAGCCAAGGCGCTTTTGAACCAACCAATCAACCATTAGATTTTGCTTTAGAAGATGAAAATGGATTTTTCCAAATTCAAACACAAAATGATATTGTGTATACAAGAAATGGCTCGTTTATTATAGATGACCAAGGGTATTTGTCATTGGCTGAAAAAGGTCGTGTATTAGGTACACAAGGTCCGATTTATTTGGGAACAGATGATATTATATTAGATGAAACAGGCACAATACATAGAAAAGATGGTACGATTGCAGACCAATTTGCGATTGTAGATTTTGCAGATAAATCACAGCTTAGAAAACAAGAAGGCAGTGTGTTTACAACAAATGCAAATCCCATTGCTAGTGATACACGTGTCAGACAAAATATATTGGAACGTTCCAATGTAGATGCAGCAGTGGAAATGATGGATATGTTAGAAAGTCAAAGAGCATTACAAAGTGCAGCACAGATTATGAAAATGTATGACCAGTTGATGGGCAAAGCATCTACAGAAATCGGTCGTGTATAAAGAAAGGTGGAAACAAAATGAATTATTCTTTTTATTCTGCAACAGCAGCAGCACAAGCACAACAAAGAAAATTTGATGTCATTGCAAATAACCTTTCCAATGCCAATACCACAGGTTTCAAAACAAAATATGTCACTTTTACAGATTTGATGTATCAAAATATGAATGCACCAGAACAAGAACAAACAAATTTGTTGAGAAGTGCAGGCTCAAAGCTGCTGAAAGCAGATACGGATTATGTACAAGGGATTATATTACCAACAGATGGAAATTTTGACTTTGCGTTAGATGGTGATGGTTTTTTTGCATTGTTTGACCCATTGACACAACAAACATCTTATACAAGAAATGGTCATTTTTTATTGTCAGAACAAAATAATGGTCAACTGCATTTGGTTGCAGAAAATGGTAAATGGGTTTTGGATAAACAAGGAAGCCCAATTGTTGTGGAAAATTTCCAAGATGAAGTGGATGTTGGTGTGTATATTTTTGACCAGAAAAATGGTATGTTCAATTTGGGGCATGGAGAATTTTTGCCAACGCCAAAAAATGGACAACCACGTTTGTCAGAAAATGATGATGATTTGATAAAAGGATTTTTGGAATGTTCTAACGTGGAAGTGGAAAGAGAAATGATATACTTATTGGAGTCTCAAAGGGCATATCAATTTGCAATGAAAATGATACAAACAACTGATGAAATAGAAGGGAATATAAACTCATTGAGACAATAAAAATAGGAGGCCAATAAGGTGATTGAAAAGTATGAAGATATGGACCGATTTGCTATGGACGTGCTAAAAGAAATCGGTAGTATAGGAACAGGAAATGCAGCAACAGCATTATCACAAGTACTGTCTAGAAAAATTGAAATGACACTACCAGAAGTAAAAATTATGGGGTATAATCGTGCCATAAAGGAACTTGGTGGAGCAGAACCCATCGTTGCAGGGGTATTGGTGCAATTATCTGGTGAATTAAATGGCATTATGCTGTATTTGCAGAAAATGGATTTTATCAAAGTGGTTTTGAAAAGTATCATAGGGAAAGAAATCAATGATTATTCAGACTTGGGAGAATTGGAAATGTCTGCGTTGATTGAAATTGGTAATATTATTATTTCCTCTTATATCAATGCCATATCTACACTGACAGGTATTACAATCAATCTGTCTGTACCAAGTGCTTCTGTAAATATGCTGGGGGCAATTTTGAGTGTACCAATGATTGAATATGGTTATCAAACAGATAAATTGATGACAATTGGTGGCAGCTTTATCTGTGAAGGGGAAGAAGTTTACAGTAACTTGATTTTACTTCCAGATATTCACTCTTTGAATTTTTTGATGAAGAAATTGGGTGTTGCAAATGAGTAAAGCATTAACAGTTGGCATTGCGGATATGAAAATTTGTAGAGCACCAGGAATGCTGGTTACATATGCATTGGGGTCTTGCATTGGGGTGTGTATATATGACCCTGTGTTAAAATTGGCAGGTATGGTACATATTATGCTTCCTAATGTTTATGAAAACTGTAAGGATAATATTTTCAAATATGCCGATACAGGTGTTCCAGAAACCATTCGAAAAATGGAGGCATTTGGTGCAGTACGCAACCGTCTGGTTTGCAAAATTGCAGGCGGTGCAAAAATGTTTGAAATAAGCGGGAATAGTTCCATAGGCAATATTGGTGAGCGAAATGCAGAAAGTGTGAAAAATGTTTTGCGTATGGAACGTGTGCGTTTGTTACGTGCAGATGTGGGTTCTAATTATGCAAGAACTTTGTATTTTGATGCTTCTACAGGAGAGGCAACCGTTAAAGCATTTGGAAAACCAGAATTGCGTTTTTGAAAATGGTTTTATAAAAATACACAATATTTTATTATGTGTAGGCTATATTTGGTCGATAATATAATAAGGGATATAACCAAATGGGTCTGGCAAGGCATAAGTTGGGAGGAAACAATATGAAGAACATGAACAATCAAACAAATATTTTGCTGGAGTCTGGTACCAATGAAATAGAAATTATGGAATTTACCATAAATGGAAATTTATATGGCATAAATGTGGCAAAAGTAAGAGAAATCATTATGTCAGATAAAGTAAAACCTATGCCACATGCACATCCAGCAGTAGAGGGGATTTTTAAGCCCAGGGATATTTTGCTGACAGTTGTGGATTTGCCAATGTATTTGACAGGGGAACCTTCTGCAAAAGATGGAAA
>JAHHTV010000048.1 GCA_020024395.1 Anaerotignum sp.
GTATTGTTATTGTGATATTTTTGATACTCAAGATATTTGTTTTTGTTTTTGATATGGCGTTGTTTTAAAAGCGTGTGATACAAGTGCTATTTAATGTGGCAATTACAGGAGCTTTTATTTATGAAGTATTTTTCTGTGAACAATATACAGGGGATTATCACAACCGTAAAATAACTTTTTGGATACTATTGGTTTTATTGATTTGTATGATTGTATGGTCAATACATTGTTTGATTGCTATTTTATAAATTTCAAAAATAAGGTGGATTTTCTGTGATATGACAAATCTACCTTTTTTGATTTTTTTAGAATTTTTTTTAGTAATTTTTGCTGACAAAATACTGAAAATAGAGTATAGTATTGAAAGAAACAAAAGGAGGTTGACGAATATGGACGAAGCGATTGTAATGAACATTGTGGCGAAACAGTTAAACATTGCAACAGATACATTGCAAAAGAATACTTCCTTTGCAGCATTGGGGGCAGACTCTTTAGATGTGTTTCAAATTATTTCTGCGTTGGAAGAAGCATATCACATAGAATTTGACAATCATGAGGCAGAAAAAATAAAAACCATCGGTGATGCTATGGCATATATTAGAAAATCAGTGGGGAATTGATATGAATTACTTAAATTTGGAAGAATTTGAAAAAAGATTGGGTTATCGGTTCACAAACAAAAATTTGTTGTTGTTGGCACTGACACACAGCTCTTATGCCAATGAAAACAAAAAATGCAGTCATGAAAATAATGAGCGATTGGAATTTTTGGGCGATGCTGTGTTGGATATGGTCGTGAGTGAATATATGTATCGCAAATTTCCAGATATGCCAGAAGGTGAATTGACAAAATTGCGTGCGGCTGTGGTTTGTGAAACTTCATTGGCAGATTTGTCGAGAAAGTTGGGTGTTGGTAGAAATTTGTTATTGGGCAAAGGGGAAGAAAGTACAGGTGGCAGAAACCGTGATTCCATACTTGCAGATGCTTTTGAGGCGATTATTGGTGCTGTATGTATAGATGGTAATATTGATGCTGCAAGTAAATATATTATGGGATTTATGGAAGATTGCATTGCACAAACAAAAACAAATTTCCGAAATTTGGATTGTAAAACCCATTTACAAGAAATGATACAAAAAATTAGTAAAGTACCATTGCAATATGTTATTGTGGACGAAAAAGGTCCTGACCATAACAAAGTATTTGTGGCACAAGTGTTGCATGATGGAAAAATACTGGGACAAGGCAGTGGCAAAAGCAAAAAAGAAGCAGAACAAAATGCTGCAAATGCTGCATTGGATAGTATGAAAAAGGTGTAAAAAACAGATGATTTTGTGAGGAAGTATTCCTCTTGAAATCATCTGTTTTTTGTTTTATTTTTTGCAAGCAAAAGTATATGAAAAAAATCCTATGAATTGGCAAAAATCGACATAATGAAATGCAGAACAAATGTTTGTGCAATTTTTGTAATACCCCTATACTTTGTGGGTTAACTATGCTATACTTCTTTGTAGTCTACTTCTTTGATGTTGCATTTGATTGCCATAAGGGGATTATTTTTAGAGTGTATACATAAATTTTGTAAAAATGTACAAAAAGTATATTGCTGTTTTTGCAAATTTTAATTTGAAAAATATATAATTTTTGGTGAACGGAGGTGTATTATGGAAAAACCATTTAAAATTCATTCCAAATTTCAGCCAACTGGTGACCAGCCGCAAGCAATCGAAAAAATTGTGGAAGGATTTCAAAAAGGATTAAAATTTCAGGCTTTGAGAGGTGTAACAGGGTCTGGAAAAACATTTACAATGGCAAATGTAATTGAAAAAATACAAAAACCAACATTGGTCATTGCACACAATAAAACGCTTGCAGCACAACTTTACAATGAATTGAAAGAATTTTTTCCAGAAAATGCAGTGGAATACTTTGTATCATATTATGACTATTATCAGCCAGAGGCATATGTACCAAGTTCTGACACATATATCGAAAAAGATTCTTCTGTGAATGATGAAATTGACAAATTGCGACACTCTGCAACAGCAGCTTTGGTGGAACGGCAAGATGTGATTGTTGTAGCAAGTGTATCTTGTATTTATGGGTTGGGTGACCCAGAAGAATATTATGGTATGATGCTTTCTTTACGTCCGGGCATGGAAAAAGACAGAGATGATGTTTTGCGTAGTTTGATTGAAATGCAATATGACAGAAATGATATGAATTTTGAGCGGGGAACGTTTCGGGTCAGAGGGGATGTTGTGGAAATATTTCCAGTGGCATCAGAAAAATATGCAGTGCGTGTGGAATTTTTTGGTGATGAAATTGACCGTATTACAGAAATTGATGTGGTGACAGGAGAAGTGATTGGTACCAGAAATCATATTTCGATTTATCCTGCTTCGCATTATGTGACAGCACCAGAAACATTACAAAAAGCAATTTTACGCATTGAACAAGAATTGAAAGAGCGTTTGGAAGAATTGCGTCGAGAAGATAAATTATTGGAAGCACAACGATTGGAGCAACGTACCAATTATGATATAGAAATGCTGAGAGAAATGGGATTTTGTACAGGTATTGAAAATTATTCCCGTCATTTATCTTTGCGAGAAGCAGGGAGTACACCCTTTACATTGATTGATTTCTTTCCAGATGATTTTCTAATTATTGCAGATGAATCACATGTATCCATTCCACAAATTCGGGCAATGTATGAAGGTGACCGTTCTCGTAAAACAACATTGGTGGATTTTGGATTTCGTTTGCCATCTGCACTGGATAACAGACCACTGAAGTTTTCAGAATTTGAAAGCAAAATCAATCAAATGCTTTTTGTATCTGCAACGCCTTCTGTGTATGAAAAAGAACACACAGAACAAATTGTGGAACAAATTATCCGTCCGACAGGGTTATTAGACCCTGAAATTTTTGTGCGTCCGATTGCAGGACAAATTGATGATTTATTACATGAAGTGAGATGTACCACAGAAAAAGGACAAAAGGTGCTTGTTACAACATTGACCAAAAAAATGGCAGAGCGTTTGACAGATTATATGAAAGAAACTGGCGTGCGTGTGAGATATTTACATTCTGATATTGATACACTGGAAAGATTGGAAATTATAAGGGATTTACGCATGAATGTTTTTGATGTATTGGTGGGCATCAATTTATTGCGTGAGGGATTGGATATTCCAGAAGTTAGCTTGGTTGCGATATTAGATGCAGACAAAGAAGGTTTTTTGCGTTCGGAAACATCTTTGATACAAACTATTGGGCGTGCAGCAAGAAATGCAGAAGGGCGTGTTGTGATGTATGCAGATGTGATGACGGAAAGTATGGCCAAAGCGATTGAGGAAACAGAACGTCGTCGTAGTATACAGCAAGCATACAATGAAATGCATGGTATTACACCAAAAACGATTGTGAAAAAAGTGCATGATGTGATACAAATTACAAAAACAGCAACCGAAAAACAAAAATTTGGTTTGGAAAAAGACCCAGAGTCTATGAGCAAAAAAGAATTACAAAAATTGATACAGAAATTGGACAAAGAAATGAAACAGGCAGCAATGGATTTGCAATTTGAAAGGGCGGCAGAATTGCGTGACAAATTGCTGGAATTAAAACAACTGGAATTACAGTTTTGAAATAAATAGGAGGAAACATGAAAAATCAAATTGTCGTCAGAGGTGCAAGAGAACACAACCTCAAAAATATAGATTTGACAATACCAAGAGATAAATTGGTTGTGTTTACAGGTGTGAGTGGTTCTGGTAAAAGCTCTCTTGCATTTGATACATTATATGCCGAAGGACAAAGAAGATATGTCGAATCATTGTCTGCTTATGCTAGACAATTTTTAGGGCAAATGGAAAAACCAGATGTTGACCAGATTGATGGTCTTTCACCTGCAATATCCATTGACCAAAAAACAACAAGCCATAACCCACGTTCTACTGTTGGAACCGTGACAGAAATTTATGATTATTTGCGTTTGTTGTATGCTAGAATTGGTATTCCACATTGTCCAAAATGTGGAAAAGAAATCAAAAAACAAACCATAGACCAGATTGTTGACCGTATTGTGGGTTTGCCAGAACGTACAAAAATACAGCTTTTGGCACCTGTGGTCAGAGGCAGAAAAGGCGAACACGTCAAATTATTGCAAGATGCCAAAAAAAGCGGATATGTGCGTGTGAGAGTAGATGGTATTACGTATGATTTGTCAGAAGAAATCAAATTAGAAAAAAACAAAAAACATAATATTGAAATCATTGTTGACCGTTTGGTTGTCAAAGAGGGTATGCAAAAACGTTTGACAGAGTCTATCGAAACAGTGGCATTGCTGACAGGTGGTTTGCTTGTGGTAGATGTCAACCAAGGGGAGCAAGAATTGGTGTTTAGCCAGAATTTTTCTTGCCCAGATTGTGGCATTGATTTGATGGAGATAGAACCTCGTTTGTTTTCATTCAATAATCCGAGTGGTGCTTGCCCAACTTGTACGGGGTTGGGTATGCAAATGAAGTTTGATGAGCAGTTGATCGTGCCAAATGATAAATTGTCGATTGCACAAGGGGCGATTGTTGCACCAGGATATAATTCGTTGTCAAATCGGGATAGTATGCATCGTGTGTTGTTTGATGCATTATCAGAAAATTACAATTTTTCACTGGATACGCCTTTTTGTGATTTGCCAGAAGAAATCAAAAAAATCATATTTTATGGCACAAATGGCAAAAAAATGCGTGTCACATATAAAAATCATAGAGGTACAGGAACATATGACTATGATTTTTCAGGTATCATAAACAATTTGCAAAGACGATACAGCGAAACATCGGAAAGTATGCGTGCAGAATATGAGGAATATATGACCAATATTCAATGCCCCTCTTGTCATGGAAAACGTTTGCGTCCAGAAGTGCTTGCCATTACCGTAGGGGGAAAAAATATTTCAGAAGTGACAGAACTTTCTGTGGCAGAAATACAAAAATTTTTCAACAATTTGACACTCACAGGCAGAGAACAAATGATTGCAGAAAGAATATTGAAAGAAATTCATGCTCGTATTGGTTTTTTGGTAGATGTGGGATTGGAATATTTAACATTGTCAAGAGCCGCAGGTACATTGTCGGGCGGTGAAGCACAGCGTATTCGTTTGGCAACACAAATTGGCTCTGGTTTGGTAGGTGTGGTGTATATTTTAGATGAACCAAGTATTGGTTTGCACCAACGTGACAATGATAAGCTGTTGAAAACATTGGAGCATTTGCGTGATATTGGAAATTCTTTGATTGTGGTAGAACATGATGAAGATACCATGTATGCGGCGGATTATATTGTGGACGTTGGTCCAGGGGCAGGAAAAGATGGCGGCCATATCATTTGTGTGGGTGATGTGGAAACCATAAAGGCTTGTGAGCAGTCTGTGACAGGAGATTATCTGAGCGGCAGAAAAAAAATAGAAGTGCCAAAACAACGTCGGGCAATCAACAAAGAGGCGATGTTGCATATCAAAATGGCATCAGAAAATAACTTGAAAAATTTAGATGTGGATATTCCTTTGGGGGTGTTTACTTGTGTCACTGGGGTGAGTGGCTCTGGTAAAAGTTCTTTGGTCAATGAAATATTATATAAAAGATTGGCAAAAGATTTGAACCGTGCAAAAATACGTGCAGGCAAACATGAAGATATGACAGGACAAGATAAATTGGATAAAGTCATAAACATTGACCAATCGCCTATCGGCAGAACGCCTAGAAGTAACCCTGCCACATATACAGGTGTTTTTGACCTCATTCGTGATGTGTTTGCACAGACAACAGAGGCAAAAATGCGAGGATACCAAAAAGGCAGATTTAGTTTTAATGTCAAGGGTGGACGTTGTGAAGCGTGTTCTGGTGATGGGATTATTAAAATTGAAATGCATTTTTTACCAGATATTTATGTGCCTTGTGAAGTGTGTCAAGGAAAACGATATAACAGAGAAACTTTGGAAGTCAAATACAAGGGGAAAACCATTGCAGATGTGTTGCAAATGACTGTGGAAGAAGCATTGGCATTTTTTGAAAACATTCCAAAAATCAAAACAAAACTGCAAACATTATATGATGTGGGGCTTTCATATGTGCAGTTGGGACAATCTTCCACAACGCTTTCTGGTGGAGAAGCACAAAGGGTGAAACTGGCAACGGAATTGAGTAAAAGAAGTACAGGACGCACAATGTACATTCTGGACGAACCAACAACTGGTTTGCACATGGCAGATGTGCATAAATTGGTGCATATATTGCAAAGATTGACAGAAGGTGGAAACAGCATTGTTGTGATTGAGCATAATTTGGACGTTATCAAAACGGCGGATTATATCATCGACTTGGGCCCAGAAGGGGGTACAGGAGGTGGCACGATTGTTGCAACTGGTACACCAGAAGAAATTTGCAATGTAAAAAATTCTTATACTGGAAAATATTTATTGCCTATGCTGGAAAAAGGAAAATAAAACCAAATATATGTAAAATGTACAACCAAAAATAATGACAAACCATATTACGATAACAAAAGAAAAATGTTTGTCAAAAAATGTCTTTTTTTTCTACAAGAACAAAGCCAACAAACAAGTGTTGTTATTGACAAACGTCTGAATTATCAGTACCATAGAAGCAAGCAGTATGAGTAAATTTTTGGAGGAGCGGTAATGGTAAAAGATGAACCAGTGTTGGCGTTTGAACAGTGTCAAAAACAAGTGACGGAATACTTCGGTTGTGATGGAGATTTTTTTATAAAGCCATTGTTGAATTTAGAATGGGCGGTAAAAGAAGATGAAGATTTTTATTTTTTGTCTTACTGGTCATCACAAGGAAAAAAAACAGATGCAGTGATTGTAAAAAGGGGAGGCAAACCAATGGTGTATCAAACAAAAGAATATACTATGGTGGTTGCCATTGACTGCGTCAAAATTGGGTTTATATTCAGAAATGAAAAAAATATTGTGTTGGCATAACAATATAAAACAAAGGAGGCAGATGTTTTTTTGTTTTTATTCTAAATCAGTAAAAAGTCACATAGAATGATACAGAAAAACAGTTGTCAAAATCGACATTAGTCTTGGCAGAGAAAAGGGGAGAAGTGCAGATGAACAGCTTACCAAAAAACAACTTCGTACAAATTACAGGTGTTGTAGTGGAGGAAGGCGTATTTAGCCATGAAGTATATGGCGAGGGTTTTTATACTTTTCGGATTGCATCAGAAAGATTGAGTGAACAAGAAGATATTTTGCCAATTACCATATCAGAAAGATTATTGGTAAATCAAGAAATTAAAATGGGTGTTTGTGTGCATATTGTAGGGCAATTACGCAGTTATAACAATTATACAGGCAATAAAAGCCGTTTGGTGTTGACTGTGTTTGCAAGAGAAGTGACAGTTTTGGAGCCACCTGATAAGAAAAATGAAAATGAAATTATATTAAACGGTTTTATTTGTAAACCTGCAGTTTATCGCAAAACACCTTTTGGCAGAGAAATTTCTGATATTTTGGTGGCAGTAAATCGTGCATATAATAAATCAGATTATATTCCTTGTATCACATGGGGCAGAAATGCACGCTATGTTGCAACACTGCCTGTGGGAACGGAAGTCAAAATATGGGGGCGTATACAAAGCAGGGTTTATCAGAAAAAACATGATATAGAAGTAGAAGAACGTGTGGCTTATGAAGTATCGGTTTCCAAAATATCTGTTTGTACGGATAAAACAGAAACAGAAGAAAAAGCGGAAGTTTAATTTTCTGAATAAAAACGGGAGTGAATGAATATTGAGAAACGGAAATATTGCAATTTATTACGGTGTCGGAAAAGGAAAAACAAGCGTTTCACTAGGAAAAGGTATTTTGGCACTGGCTGATGATTTGCGTGTGGTGATGATACAGTTTTTATCTTATTATGACCATAAAGAAATTGCATTATTGGAAAACATGGAACCTGATTTCCGTGTGTTTCGATTTGAAAAATATCGGGATACACAAGAAGTTACGGAAGAAATGAAAAAAGAAATTACATCAGAAATTAGAAATGGATTTAATTTTGTCAAAAAAATCATTGATACAGGTGAATGTGATATGTTGATGTTAGATGGGATATTGGAATGTATCAAAGAAGGGTATTTGACAGAACAAGAATTATTGGACGTGATGGAAAAACGCCCCGAATATATGGACATGATATTGACAGGAAGCAGTGTGACAGAGGGAATTGTACAAAAAGCAGATTTTGTATACCAAATTACAACAGAAAAAGAACCAGTATAAAAAAGCGTGTGGAACATAAATTCCACACGCTTTTTTTTATGAAAATATATTTTGCATACGTTTTCTATCATACGCTAGTAGCCAGTTTTGACATTGTTGGTACAATGGATACAATGTTTCTTTCTTTTCTGCCATGACATCAAGCCCTCTGTCATCATAAAGATGATACAAAATATGGTCTGTGGTGTTTAGAAAAAATACAGCAGAAGAAAGTTCTGGAAAGCCACGAAAATCGGTTTGTATGATGGCTTGCAATAATTTGTCAATATTGGGTGAAGTTTTTTTCATATCCCAAAATAGAAATATTCTTGTCAAAGGTTCGCCATCGTCTGTTGTAGTATCTTGTGTATAAATTTCAGCAGGCATAGGCAAATGGGCAATTTCACAAAAACGATGACACAATGTTTGTGTGTCACTTTCTGTGTCGTCAGAGCGATACAATACCCAGAGTAATGTGTCAAAGGTATCTATTTGATGGTAGATATAAGATGCCCTTAAATATGCTGCTCGAAAGTATGTTGGATTTGATGTGGAAATGTCGGGGTCACCGATTTCAAAGCGTAGCCCAATGGGACTATTATAAAATATAGGAAGCTGTAAACGCTCATTGCCGATTTTTTGCCATGTGATGATGGCGTTGTCTAACAGCATATAAAATCCCCCTTTCTAAAATTATGCTGGTTGTTGTTTTCTGGTGGTGTATAAAAACATGGCAACTGCTGTGCCACAAATGATGATATAACCAATCCAACTGAGCCAATCGGGAATTTGCCCAAATATGAAAAAGCCCAACAATGCAGAAAATGGAATTTGAAAATAATCATATACAGAAATTTCCCTTGCAGGCGCATAACAATATGCGGCTGTGATGGTAAATTGTCCGCCTGCTGCCCCAAGACCTGCCAAAAGCAAATATAAAATTTGTGTGCCTGTCATGGGATGAAAATGTAGCAGTAAATAAGGCAGTGTTACCACACAAGAAAATGCAGAAAAGAAAAATACAATAAAAGGCCCTGCAATATGTTGTTGTCCCAATGAGCGAACATAGGTATATGCTGCACCCGCACAAACACCACCCATCAAACCAATGAATGCAGGAATTAAATCCCAGTTGCCTGTTGGTTTGACAATGAACAATACACCAATAAATGCAACAAATATGGATATACTTTGAAAATGATTTGGTTTTTCTTTTAATAAAAATATACCAAATATGACTGCACAAAATGGTGACATTTTATTGAGCATAGAAGCATCTGCCAAAAGCAAATGGTCAACGGCATAAAAGTTACAAAGAATGCCCACAGTGCCAAACAAAGCACGCAAAAATAAATGCAGTTTTGCTTTTGGGGTGAATGTCAATTTGGGGCGTTCTTGAAACAATAATACTGCCGCAAAAATGAGTGCAACAAAATTACGAAAAAAACTTTTCTGTATGGAGGGTAAATCACCAGAAAGACGCACAAATAAATTCATGAGTGCAAAGAAAAAAGATGATGCAGTGATAAGCAATATCCCTTTTTGTTTTTGTGTCATAATATAAATCTCCTTTCTAAAAAATACATGGCATTTATTATAGCTTTCTTTTTCAAAAAAGGAAAGAGCTAATTTTTTTTATGACTGTTGTTGTCTGCGAGAAAGAGCTTCCGCTTTTGAAAAAGCACAGCCACAATAATCCTGCCGATACAAATGGTATTTTTCTGATAATGTGCAAGAACGTTTGTAACCATTTTTCTTTTTGAAATCCGCATATAAAT
>JAHHTV010000049.1 GCA_020024395.1 Anaerotignum sp.
TATGGTATAAGTAAATGTGTTTTTATGATATGAGGAGGCTATGTTTTATGAAGTTTTTACAAAATCGCTTTAGAAAGAAACATATGTTATATTTGGCTGCTGCCATTTTGTTTGTTGGTATTGGGGTATCTGTGTTGCCGCCAGCGGTGAAAACGGTTTCTGCGGTGTTGACGGCAGAGGCTGAACGAAAATTACCGATTTATTGTGTGCAAACAGATGAAAAAAAGGTTGGTATCAGTTTTGATGCCGCATGGGGAGCAGATGATACCGATGAACTGCTTCGCATTTTGAAAGAAAATGATGTACACGCAACATTTTTTCTTTGTGGCTATTGGGTAGATAAGTATCCAGAAGAAGTGCAAAAAATTGCAGATGGAGGGCATGATTTGGGTAATCACTCTGCAACGCACCCACATATGAGCCAACTTTCAAAAGAAGATATTGCAAAAGAATTGCAAGGCTGTCATAATGCGGTAAAAGAATTGACAGGCATTGATATGCAGTTGTTCCGCCCGCCATTTGGGGAATATAATAATACAGTGATTGAAGCAGCAACAGAAAATGGATACTATACCATACAATGGGATGTGGATAGCTTAGAAATAAAAAGAAAAGAGAAAAGGCAAAAAAATATAGATTGCTTTTTCTCTTTTTTATATACTGATTTTGGTATAGGGTAAGGATTTTGTCGAATAGATTTTTATTTAATATGTATTGCGATACCTTCTTTGGAGAGTATTACTTTGTCAATCATACTTCTTGCAATGTCTCGTTTGGTATCAAAATTGGCATTTTCCCAATCTTTTGCGGAAAATGGTATGATTTCTAATGTGTTGAATTCTGTCAAAACTTCTGAGAATTGGTGTAAAAGCAGTTGTTTTTCTGTATGCAATGTTTCAATACGGTGGTTGATATATCCCGCAGAGATATGGCTGACATTTTCCAATGTGCCAATCAGATTTTCTATTTTTGCATCAATTTCTGCAATTTTTTGTTGCTGTTGTTTTAATATGGCGTTTTGTTTCTTTTCTCTTTTCAAATGGTAATTTTCTGCTTCTTGTATGAGCTTTGCTTGCACAAAATTTTCTACTTCTTTGACACGATGGGTCTGTTTGACAGCACAGCATTTATGCAAATACTTTCCAGAACAAACAAAATAAGGTGTGCGTCCCTCTTTTGTTGTGGCGAAACGAACAGAAAAGGCATAGCCACAGTGTCCGCATTTGACAAGCCCTGTGAGCCAAGAATGTTGCCCTTTATATTGGTTTTTGATTTGCTTATTTTTGGCAAGTTTTTGTTGACAATATAAAAAAGTCGTGCTATCCACAATGCCATCATGTTGACTGATGGCAAGCAAATGGTTGGATACATCTTTGTATTTGCGTTCGTTTGCGTCACGCTTACCAACCAATACACAACCATGTTTCCCATCAAATGCTTCTGGCTCATTGGCTAGTATTGCCCCTTGTGCTTTATAATAATTATATATGGCAATATCGGCTTTGACATAAGCAGGATTTTTGAGAATAGTGGATAATTTGGCACTATCAAAATGCACACCACCAGAGGATAAATTGCCTTGTTTTATCAATGCTTTTTGTACATCTGCGAGACTGGTGAATGGCTTTGCATATGTTTCAAATATTTGTTTTACAATGGAAATTTTGTCATTTTGCTGATATATGGTTGCTTTTTTGCCGTCTATTGTGGTGCGGACAAGGTCAAATCCATATGCCGCAGGCCCACCGCCCCAAGCACCTTTTTTGACACGGGCATAATAATTGTCTTTGACACGTTCGGCAATGGTTTCTCGTTCGAGCTGTGCAAACACCACCACAATATATAACATGGCTCTGCCCATGGGTGTGGAGGTATCAAACTTTTCTGTGGCAGAAACAAAAGCGATTTGTTTGCTTTCCAAAATATCGATGAAATCCGCAAAGTCAACAATGGAACGACTGATGCGGTCAAGGCGGTATACAACCACTTTTTCAATGTTTCCAGATTGTATATCTTGCATCATTTCAGAAAATGCAGGGCGGTTGACGTTTTTTCCAGAATAGCCTGCATCTTGATATATTTTGTAGTCCTCTGATAGGATTTCCCTTTTTGCGTGTTCGATTTGTGTTTCAATGCTGACACTGTCTTTTTTTTCAATGGATTGTCTGGCATATATGGCAATCATAAAATACCTCCTTTACAGTGTATTTGTACTGCTTATAAAACGCCTTGTTGTAACAATATGGGGTATTAAAACATGGTCATTTCATTTAGCATATTTTTGAGTACAACCATTTGCCCTGCTGTTATTGTTATGCCTTTTCCATATGCGGTATGTTCTGCATTCCATGTACGTATATCATAAACAGGTTCTCGATTGTCCCATGAGATAAAATTCAACTCTTTTATTCAGCCATTATTTGACGGGGATAAATTTCCGATATGTCTGTAAATTTTATATTTTTTCATATGAAATACATTCCTCCCAGTTTCGATTTCCATCTTTTTATCTATATACTACGCACACTGGGTGTGTTTCATGATTTGTGGGGTTCTAATTTATTTTGTAATGCTTTTTGCAATACATCAGACAGGTCAATATCTTGTTCCAAGACAATATTGTTTAACCATTTTGGAATGGCTACGGCTTTTGTGACCATTTCTTGAAAATGAATTTTGGCATATTCTGCAACATCTACGACAATCATATTTACAAATAAATCTTGTATGGATATTTCATATTCTTCAGCCACTTTTTCCATGTTGATGGCGTCAATATTGGAAGGGGTAGGAATTTCTTCTCCATCTTCTTGCAGCCAAGTTAAATATCCTGCAAGACAATCCATAGCCATCATAAAGGCTTCATCTAATGTGCTACCGCAAGTAGCAAGGTTGTTTAAGTCAGGAAAAATAACAGAGTATCCATTCTCCTCTTTGATAAAATATGCAGGGTAAGCAGATAACATAGAAATCACCTCCTATATTGTTTATATATTTGACACTCCACATGGCTAAAACCATGAGTTTTTTCGCCTGTATTTCTACGCACACGCCTCATGCGAGGCGTGACAAAACTTACGCAGATGTTTTTTGAGCTTGTCTGTGTCGTCGATAATACGAAAAGAACACTTATATCAATCCGCTTTTCTGTTGGCACAGGAGGGGGGATTTTATGACATATTTAAAATATTTATTCTATTTTCTAATGCTTCCATTTCATATTCTGTAATCATTTGTATCATTGCTTCTGCATTGCCGTTCTGATAATACTGCTCAAAACAAGCATAATACTTTCGGCGGTCTGTGAATTTGATATTGATTGGCAGCATACCCGTCTTAATCAACTCCAAATTTAAGAGTAAGCGTCCTGTTCTACCATTCCCATCAATAAATGGGTGGATACCTTCAAATAATAAGTGCAACATGCCGATTGCTTCCAGAATATGCTTATTTTGCTTCATTTCTTCATATTGTACGATGAGTCTTTCCATTTCCATGGGTACCATATATGGTTGTGGTGGTGTATGTGTAGCACCCATGATACGAACAGGCAGACGACGATATACACCACGATTTGCAGCATCATTCATGAGTACCAATGCATGAATCTCTTTGATACTTTTCTCTGTCAGTGGCTCTTTGCGGTCAGCCAGTTCCATCACATAGAAAAATGCGTCTTTATGCCCGATGGCTTCCAAATGGTCACGGAGGGGTTTTTCTGCTATGGTGATACCATTTTGCAATATCAAAGCGGTTTCCTGCAATGTTAAGGTATTTCCCTCTATGGCATTGGAATCATAAGTGTTTTCTATCATGAATTCTTCGTGTAGCCGCCAAAGTTCCGCTTGGTTTAATGGACGCATAGAGCGAAGTTGAGCAGAAAGAGCATCTATTTTGTTGAAGTCCATAAAATTCCTCCTTTCATTGGTTCATTTCTTCTGTTTTTTCTATGCACACGCCTCATGCGAGGCGTGACGACTTGGATACAGATATTCAAGCGGATTTTGTGTTAAATTTCTACTCACACGCCTCATGCGAGGCGTGACCTCTGTAGACACAGCTTAGCATACTCTGTTATCAATTTCTACTCACATGCCTCATGCAAGGCGTGACGAAAATTAATCAGATATTTTTTTGCGTTTGTCTGCGTCGTTTATGGTATTCGTAGCAGATGAGGTGGTGTTCTGTGCAGAACGTAATGTTTTTATATATGCCTGTTCACCTTCTTCTGTGGTTGGTGTGATTTTTTCTGCTGTTTCTGTATTGGGTTTTGAAGTTTTTCTTTGTATTTCTAACAGTTGCTCAATTTGTTTTATAATATATTTTTGGTATTCAGGTTGTAGTTCTTGAAATGTGGCAGCTGCTAATTCTGAAAATTTATTTTGATATTCATCTTCTGTTGCCCAATAGTCAAGGGAAGTTCCAAAAAAATCTGCTAATTTTTTTAGTGTTGTTAGTTTTAATCCCTCATATCCCTTTTTATACCACCCATCAATAGTAGTATACGGAATATTACAAGATTTTGACAAAGAGCTTTTATTTAAACCTTTTTGTTGCATTAAATAATCAAGTTTTTCTAAAAAATTCATTTCCTTTTCACCTCCAATAACACGATTGTATCACGAAAAAAAGTAAAAAACAAGAAAAAAATTACCCATAAACGTAAAAATATACTTGACATATTACGATAAAGGGTATATATTTAGAATATAAGTTACCCGTAAACGTAGAAAGGAGATAGACAAATGTTTAATAATTTACGAACAGCTTTGCGTCAAAAAGGGATATCAGTAAGACAATATGCAGAAATTTTGGGTATTGGAGAAAAAACAGCACAGAACAAATTGACAGGAAGAACGGATTTTACATATCCAGAATTTAGAAAAACCTGTACATTACTTTATGAATATAATGCTGACTATTTGTTCCAGAAATCAACGAAAGCGGTTTATACAATGTTATTCTTCGCAGTGACAAACCACAAGCAAAACCATTTCGTAAATGGGTAACATCGGAAGTCCTGCCGAGTATCCGCAAGCATGGCGGATACCTTACACCACAAAAATTAGAAGAAGCATTGTTAAACCCAGATACACTTATCAAATTAGCCACTGACCTAAAAATGGAGCGAGAAAAACGGATTGCATTAGAATCACAGGCAAAGCAGGACAAGCCAAAGGTACTATTTGCTGATGCAGTTTCAGCCAGCCACACTTCCATATTGGTTGGGGAGTTGGCGAAAATATTAAAACAAAACGGTGTCAACATTGGGCAAAACCGCTTATTTTCGGAATTGCGGGAGCGTGGATTTTTAATTAAACGAAAAGGTTCTGACTGGAATATGCCCACACAGCGGTCAATGGAGTTGGGACTATTTGAGATAAAAGAAACCGTAATTTCCCATGCAGACGGACACACCAGCATCAACAAAACGGTAAAAGTGACAGGAACGGGACAACAGTATTTTATCAATTTGTTTTTGCAAGAAAATGTATCGTAAAAAGGTGGTGAAAACAATAGAAACAAAACTACGAAAAGAGTTGCGAAACAGAAAGATAACCATTCAAGAAGCAGCGACAGAAATTGGAATAAAAAGAGAAACTTTGCAAAGAAAAATTGCCGGTAAACAGCCATTTTATTTACATGAGGCGATTGCTTTACACAGATTATATTTTTCAGAGTTGGATTTTTTGGAAGTTTTTTTGGAATATGAATGAAAAATTTTTAGATAGTACTTTGCATAAGAACTATACATACAAATATGTATTAGGACATACTGTGTCGAACATACACTAAACCAAAAGGAGTGATACATCATGCGGACACGAAAAAAGAAAGAATATGAGGTAACAGTGATACGTTGCCCAAGAACACCAGAAGAAGACATTAGAATACGGCAAGAGATTACAGATGTGCTGTATCGGGCAAAAATGGAGGTATTACAAAAACAAGCAATGTTGGCAGGAGAAAACAAAGAAGATGCGTAAAAGGGCAATATGCCCTTTTTGAAAACAACAATGTGGGACAAGCAGAAAGGAAGTATCATATGGCACAAGCGGCAGTATACATCATATTTTCGATTGTGGTATTTATGGCATTGGGTATGGTGCTGATGTTGATGAAGATAAAACAGTTACAGCAGGATAAAAGAGATTTGAAAAACAGAATGTATGGTATGGCAAAACAAAAATGGTATGAATAAAAAGGAGTGGCAAACATGAAATATATGGATTTTACAGCAAGCAGTGCAGCGGAAGAATTTGCAATATTGGTAGGACGTGTGGAGGCGTTTGCAGCATTTGTGAATGAAAGCAAATACAGCATCGAAAGAGAACTTTGTGCCAAAATGCTGGGCTTTGCGTTGCGTGATGTCAATGAGCAAGAACCATTTGAGAAAGAAGATGAAATGTAATGGGATATATGTGTATCAAAAGCAACAAAGAATGTGATGGCTGTGGGGATTGTCGTGGACAGTTACAACCTTGTCCAGAATGTGGCAATGAAACATATGAGGCATTGTATTTGATAGACGGAATGGTCATCGGGTGTGATGCATGTGTAGAAAAGAAATGGGTGTTATGACCAAAAGAATAGGTCGCAAGATTTGAACAAAGACCATGTAATGGAAACGGAGGATATGCAATGAAGAACGAAGTGAGTGGACATTGGAAAAAACTTGTTTCCGACCCCAAGTATTTAGGGGCTGCGGACTTGGAAGGTATGAAAGAAATTGCAGGTACGATTGCTGGAATGACAAAGGAAATGGTGCAAAATACAAGTGGCAGAGTAGAAAAAACAGTTCTGCATTTTGAAGAAAATATGAAACCGTTGGTTCTGAATGCAACAAATTCTAAGATAATTACAAAATTGGCAGGCACACCAATGGTGGAAGGCTGGAAAGGCATCAAAATACAATTATATTTTGACCCAAAAGTAAAATTTGCGGGTGACATGGTTGGGGGTGTGCGTGTGCGACCTTACCCACCCAGAGCAGGTATTGAGACAGTGACAAGTAAACCAATACCATGTGAAAATTGTGGTGCAAATATCAAGCCTTTTGGAAAAATGTCAACAGAGCAAGTAGCAGCACATACAAAAAGCAGATATGGACAAGCATTATGTGCAGATTGTGCCACAAAAAGACAGGAGGAAAAACAAGCATGATGTTGACAGCAGAAAATTATTTTTCACAAGAAGCAAATCAAGCATATATGAGTGTTTCGCAGTTTAAGGCATTTGAAAAATGCGAGGCAGCAGCATTGGCAGAACTCAATAGTACATACAAACGTGAGAAGTCAACAGCTTTGTTGGTAGGAACTTATATTGATGCATATTTCGAGGGGACACTTGGTGCATTCAAAGCGGAAAATCCTGAAATATTTATGAAAAACGGTGCTTTGAAAGCAGGATATCGCAAAGCAGAAGATATTATTCAGAGAATTGAAAATGAGCCTGCATTTATGGAAATGCTTTCTGGACAAAAACAGGTCATCAAAACAGGGCTGATTGATGGCATTCCAGTCAAAATCAAAATGGACGTGTACTTTCCGAACGAAAAAATTGTGGACTTGAAAATTATGCGGAATTTTGAACCAATTTGGAAAGATGGACAAAAAATGCCTTGGTTTGCTGCTTGGGGCTATGACTTACAAGGGGCTGTATATCAGGTGATAGAGGGAAATCACCTTCCATTTTATTTGGCTGCGGCAACCAAAGAACCAGTTACAGATATTCAAGGGTTATATATTCCGCAGGAGTATCTTGACGAACGTATGGAATATTTTAGAGGTATGGCACCCAGATATGCAGCTATCAAACGTGGGGAAATTGCACCTACCAGATGTGAACATTGTGACTTTTGCAAATTGACAAAAGCGTTCAAAGTGATAGATGCAGCAGATTTATATTACGATATGGAGATATAGGGATATGCATAAAATAACATTGTTGGGAAGATTGGTGCGTACACCGAAAATGCGATACAGTCACAATGCACAGGTATGGACGATGATGTGCCGTTCTGATGGGAGGAAGAAAGTTTGATATACGTGGATACAAGAGAAAAGAAAAATGGGCATATCATCAAATACTTTGAAAAAAACGGTATCGCATATGAGCGAAAAAAGTTAGAGGTTTGTGATTATGCCGCTCAATCCAATATTTTGATTGAAAGAAAGCAAAATCTTCTGGAACTGGCAGGCAACATCACAAAAGCACATGGCAGAAGAATAAAGGCGGAATTCACACGGGTTCCGCCAGATGCGAAGGTGTATGTGTTGATTGAAGAAGATATTGGAGCATTCAAAAATGTGACAAAATGGCATAGTGCCTATATGAAATTGTCCGGTGTGACACTCTACAAGCATATGATTGGGTATCAGAAACGACACAATTTACAATATATTTTTTGTGATAAAACCATAAGCGGAAGGTTGATTGCGGAGTTGTTGGAGGTGCAACATGGCAAATAAAAAATACTATTGGCTCAAACTGAAAAATGATTTTTTCAGACTGAAAGAGATTAAAAAATTGCGTAAAGTCGCAGGTGGGGATACGTTTGTCATCATATATCTGAAAATGATGTTGTTGTCTTTACAACATGATGGTGGTCTGATTTATGAGGGGACAGAAGAAAACTTCGCAGAACAAATTGCATTGGAAATTGATGAGGATATCGAAAATGTGCATTTGACGATTGCGTTTATGGTCAAAAACAAACTCATTTTTGAAACCAAAACAGATGAATATGTGTTGCCTTACGCTGTGAATTGTGTTGGTTCAGAAACACAGTCAGCACAACGAATGCGACGACTTCGCAATAAAGAAACTGCGTCACATTGTAACGCTATTTTGTCACATTGTGATACAGATGTGCAAAAAAGTGACATAGAGATAGAGAAAGAGATAGAGAAAGAGATAGAGTTAGAGAGTAGTTGTGGTGATACCGCACCACAACCCACAACCACCCAACTCAAAAAGAAAACGTTTACACCTCCAACATTGCAAGAGGTACAAGTCTATTGTTTGGAACGGCAAAACCACGTGGACGCAGAACGCTTTGTGGATTATTACACAGCCAATGGTTGGAAAGTCGGAAAAAATAGTATGAAGGATTGGAAAGCGGCTGTAAGGACATGGGAACGAAAAGACAAAGCGGACACAACCGCAAATACATCGCAAAAGCAAAATCGCTTTATCAATTACACACAACGGGATTGGAACTATGAGGAGCTGGAACGGTTGGAACAAGAAAGACAAAATGAGTGGTAATATTTTCCGTCATATAAAATGATGGCGAACAAAGAGAATTTGAAATGAAGATAGATATTGTAAAAATCAAAAGTGAAATCGAAAAAGGAAGGGCAATATGACAGACAAAGAGCAAATAGCAATAAAACGATTGCAACTAGCATCCGAAATGAGTCTGCAAGCGTATGGGGAACCGTTGATAATCACAACCAGTGGTGGAAAAGACAGTGATGTTTGTCTACATTTGGCAAAAGCGGCAGGTATTCCGTTCGAGGTACAGCACAGTTTGACTACCGCAGACGCACCTGAAACAGTTTATCATGTTCGGCATACATTCGCAGAGTTAGAGAACAAGGGGATAAAGTGTACAGCGAATTATCCAATATACAAAGGCGAACGGATTTCTATGTGGTCATTGATACCGAAAAAAATGTTGCCACCAACACGTGTTATGAGGTATTGTTGCAGTATTCTGAAAGAGCAGAGCGGCAAAAATCGTATGATAGTTACTGGTGTTCGATGGGCAGAAAGCGTAAAAGAAAAATGGACGGGCAGCATTTGAAAACATAACAACAAAAAAAGAAAATAAAATATTGATA
>JAHHTV010000005.1 GCA_020024395.1 Anaerotignum sp.
TATAAAAAGAAGGAGGTTTTCAAACATGATACGAACATTGCTAGGCAGTGTTAGAGAATATAAAAAGAGTTCTCTTATGGCACCATTATTTGTGACATTAGAAGTGGTTTTAGAAGTTATCATTCCATTGCTTATGGCAAAGCTCATTGACTTTGGGATTGAAGCAGGCGATATGCAATATATTTTGAAAATGGGATTTGCATTGGTGGTCTGTTGCTTGATTTCATTGTTGTTTGGGGCGTTGTCTGGAAAATATGCGGCTGTGGCATCGGCTGGCTTTGCAAAAAATTTGCGGTCAGATATGTATGAAAAAGTGCAGGGATATTCTTTTTCTAATATTGATAAATTTTCTGCGGCAAGTATTGTAACACGTTTGACAACAGATATTACCAATATTCAAAATTCCTATCAAATGGCAATTCGTGTGGCAGTACGTTCTCCCATTATGATGATTTTTGCTTTGTTTATGGCGTTTCGTGTGAATGCATCATTGGCACCAATATTTGTGATTGCATTGCCGATATTGGGTTTGGGGATTTGGCTGATTGTACGCAATGCAAAACCAATATTTGAACGGGTGTTTTTTACTTATGATAAATTGAATAATGTGGTGCAAGAAAATTTGCATGGTATTCGTGTGGTAAAATCTTTTGTAAGAGAAGCACATGAAACGGAAAAATTTCGTTCGGTTTCTCATGAAATTTATCAGAATTTTTCAAAAGCAGAAAAAATATTGGCATTTGGTTCTCCTTTGATGCAGTTTTGTGCATATGGTTGTATGTTGATGATTTCATGGTTTGGTGCAAATTTGATTGTATCATCTGGTAACAATCCTGCAATCGGTATGACAACAGGGGATTTGGCAAGTATGTTTTCTTACACCATGCAGATATTGATGAGTTTGATGATGTTTTCTATGGTGTTTGTCATGATTACCATTTCTTATGCGTCTATGGAAAGAGCAGAGGAAATATTGAAAGAACAAAGCGACATTCATAATCCAGAAAATCCGATATATACTGTTGCAGATGGTAGTATTGTATTTGATAATGTGGATTTTCAATATGGTACACATGCAGATGAATTGTGCTTAAATCGTATCAATTTGACCATACCATCTGGGGCAACTGTGGGTATCATTGGTGGTACAGGTAGTGCAAAAAGTACATTGGTACAGCTTATCCCAAGATTGTATGATGTGACAAAAGGGTGTGTCAAAGTGGGTGGTAAAGATGTCAGAGCATATGATTTGGAAGCGTTGCGAAAAGAAGTGGCAATGGTTTTGCAAAAAAATGAGCTGTTTTCTGGTACAATAAAAGATAATTTGCGTTGGGGGAAAGAAGATGCCACAGATGCAGAAATGGAACACGTTTGCAAATTGGCACAAGCGGATGATTTTATACAAGCGTTTCCAGATAAATATGATACGTATATTGAGCAAGGCGGTGCAAATGTGTCAGGTGGACAAAAACAAAGACTTTGTATTGCAAGGGCATTGCTCAAAAAACCAAAAATATTGATACTAGATGACTCCACCAGTGCTGTGGATACCAAAACAGATGCTTTAATACGAAAAGCTTTTGCAGAAGAAATCCCCAATACCACAAAAATTATTATTGCACAAAGAATTTCTTCTGTCGAGCATGCTGATATGATATTGGTATTGGAAAATGGAAAAATAGATGGCGTGGGTACACACAAAGAGTTGTTGCAAAATAATGCAATTTATCAAGAAGTGTATGCTTCTCAGCAAAAAGGAGGGATAGCAGAATGAGCAAAAAAAATGAAAAAACTGTCCCTGTTGGACGTCCAAAAGTGGAAAAAGAAACCATGAAACGGTTGATGGGTTATATCAAAAAATATAAATTGCGTTTTGCATTAGTATTGTTTTGTATTTTGTTGAGTGCTGTTTGCGGTGTAATGGGTTCTTTGTTTTTGAAAGTGGTCATTGATGATTATATTACGCCGTTGTTGCAAATGGCTTCACCTGATTTTGCTGGACTGTTTCAGGCGGTTTGTTTGATGGGTGGTATTTATCTGATTGGGCTTACCAGTACATTTTTGTATAACTTCAATATGGTTACTATATCACAAGGTGTTTTGAAAGAAATTCGAGATACACTATTTGCACATATGCAAAAATTGCCCATACGATATTTTGATACCCATACACATGGGGACATCATGAGCCGTTATACCAATGATATAGACACATTGCGACAAATGATTTCACAAAGTATTCCACAAATGTTTTCTTCTGTGGTGACGATTGTGGCAGTATTTTTTGCCATGTTGTATACCAGTGTGCATTTGACAGTGCTTGTGATTGTGGTGATGATTGGTGTTATGCGTTGTATGAGATATATTGCAGGGCATAGTGGGAATTATTTTATCAAACAGCAAGAAGCATTGGGCGATATGAATGGTTATATTGAAGAAATGATACATGGGCAAAAAGTTGTGAAAGTATTTTGTCATGAAGAAAAAGCGAAAGCCGTATTTCAACAAAAAAATGAACAGCTTTGCAACTGTGCCACAAAAGCAAACCAATATGCAAATATATTGATGCCCATTATGATGAATTTAGGAAATTTACAATATGTATTGATAGCCATTGTAGGTGGTGCTTTGGCACTGCATGGCGTTGGCGGTTTGACTTTGGGAGCGATTGTATCTTTTTTGCAGTTGTCAAAAAGTTTTTCCATGCCCATTGGCCAAGTTTCGCAACAAATCAATGCAGTTGTTATGGCATTTGCAGGGGCAAAGCGTGTATTTACATTGTTAGATGAAGAAGTGGAAACAGATGAAGGTTATGTGACACTGGTCAATGCAAAATATGATGCACAAGGCAAATTACAAGAATGTGCAAAACATACAGGACTTTGGGCTTGGAAACACCCACATAGTGATGGTAGTATCAGTTATGTGGAATTGAAAGGCGATATTCGATTTTTTGATGTGGATTTTGGATATACAGAAGAAAAAACAATATTACACAATATCACATTATATGCAGAACCAGGGCAAAAAGTGGCATTTGTGGGGGCAACGGGGGCAGGTAAAACCACAATCACAAATTTGATTAACCGTTTTTATGATTTGGCAGATGGTAAAATTCGATATGATGGAATTAACATCAACAAAATCAAAAAAGCAGATTTGCGGCAGTCTTTGGGGATTGTATTACAAGATGTGAACTTGTTTACAGGTACAGTGATGGACAATATTCGTTATGGCAATTTGCAAGCAACGGATGAAGAATGTATTGCAGCAGCAAAACTTGCCAATGCAGATGGTTTTATTCATATGTTGCCAGAAGGATATCAGACAGTATTGTCAGGAGATGGCTCTGGGCTTTCACAAGGACAAAGACAGTTGATTTCGATTGCAAGAGCAGCTGTGGCTGACCCGCCTGTGATGATATTGGACGAAGCGACATCTTCTATTGATACCAGAACAGAAGCGATTGTGCAAAGAGGTATGGACGCTTTGATGAAAGGCAGAACGGTATTTGTGATTGCACATAGGTTGTCTACTGTACAAAATGCAGATGTGATTATGGTTTTGGAACAAGGACATATTATCGAACGTGGAAATCATGAACAACTGATTGCAGAAAAAGGCAAGTATTATCAATTATATACAGGAGCATTTGAACTGGAATAATGATTTTGGTGAAAGTTCTGATTTGAAAACAAAATATTGCAAGAAATAATTATGGTATGGTATACTCAAAAACAGTGCCAATTTGTAATATATCAAAACAAAATGGAAAAAAAGTAAAATGACAACAAAAATAGCGTTTTTCGCATGAGATAAAAGAATAGGAGGAACGTTTATGTTTACCATTGGAAATTATGTAAAAGTTTCCAGTCTGGAAGAAGCATATAAATTAAACCAAAAAAAGTCCAATGTGATTTTTGGTGGTGGTGTTTGGTTGCGTTTGGGTAAAAAAAATATACAAACTGCCATTGATTTGTCACAGTTGGGGTTGGATACCATTACAGAGAATGAAAATGAATTTTCCATTGGTGCAATGGTGCGTTTGCGTCAATTAGAAACACACAAAGGTATTGATGCATATACAAAAGGTGCTGTCAAAGAAAGTTTGCGTCATATTGTTGGGGTGCAAATGCGAAATTGTGCCACAGTGGGCGGCAGTATATTTGGCAGATTTGGATTTTCCGATATTTTGGCTTGTCTTTTGGCTTTTGATTGTGATGTGGAATTATATAAAGCAGGTAGAATATCTTTGCAAGCATTTGCAGGTATGAAAAAAGATAATGATATTTTGGTGCGTGTGATATTGAAAAAATCGCCTGTGGAAGCGGTATATTTGTCACAAAGAAATACGGCAACCGATTTTCCAGTGGTTTCTTGTGCAGTGGCAAAACATACAGATGGTGTGTATGCAGTGATTGGGGCAAGACCTTGTCAACCCATTATCATCAAAGACGAATATAGCATTTTGCAAAATAATACTGCAGAAAATATACAACAATTTGCAATACAAGCAGCCGAAAGTGTGGCTTTTGCAGATAATACAAGAGCAAGTGCAGCATATCGCAAACACGTTGCGGCGGTTTTGATAAAAAGAGGTATGACAAAGCTTTTGGGAGGTGACAAATAATGCAAATCAAACTGCATTTGAATGGAAAAGAAGTGCTTGCAGATGTGGCACCAGATATGATGTTGCTGGATTTTGTCAGAGAACAAGGGTGTTATAGTGTCAAAAGAGGGTGTGAAACTTCTAATTGTGGATTATGTACCGTATTGATGGACAATAGACCAATATTATCTTGTTCTACACTGGCTGTGCAGGCAGATGGACATGATGTGATGACAATGGAAGGCTGTCAGGAAGCGGCAGAAGAATTTGGTGCATTTTTGGCAGACCAAGGGGCAGAACAATGTGGTTTTTGTAGTCCTGGTTTTATTATGAATGTGCTTGCAATGTGCCAAGAAATGGAAAATCCTACAGATGATGAAATCAGAGAATATTTGGCAGGGAATTTGTGCCGTTGTTCTGGCTATCAGGGGCAACTGCGTGCCATTCATAATTATATGGCATACAAAAGAAGGGAGGCGAAAGCATGAAGTTTGTCAATCAACCCATTCGCAAAAAAGATGGTATGGCATTGGTAACAGGAAAACCAGTATATACCGATGATATTGCACCAAAAGATTGTTTGGTTGTAAAAGTGTTAAGAAGCCCACATGCACACGCCATCATAAAAGAAATCAAAACCGATATTGCAAAAAAATTGCCCGACATTGCTTGTGTATTGACATATGAAGATGTACCACAAAATCGTTTTACAATGGCAGGGCAAACATATCCAGAGCCTAGCCCATATGATAGATTGATATTAGATAAAAGGGTGCGTTTTGTGGGTGATGCAGTGGCGATTGTGGCAGGGGAAACAGAAAAAGCGGTTGAAAAAGCCATGAAAACCATAAAAGTGACTTATGAAGTGTTGGAGCCAATATTGGATTTTAGAAAAGCAAAAGATAATCCGATTTTGATACACCCAGAGGAGGACTGGAAATCACTTTGTCCTGTGGGTGCAGATAATAAACGAAATTTGTGTGCTTGTGGTTTGGAAGAACATGGTGATGTAGATAAAGTGTTTGCAGAATGTGATGTTGTTATGGAAAATACATACCACACAAAAGCAAATCAACAAACTATGATGGAAACATTCCGTACATATACACAGATGGACACATATGGCAGATTGAATATCATTAGTTCTACACAAGTTCCTTTTCATGTGCGTCGTATATTGGCAACTGCTTTGGATATTCCAAAATCAAAAATTCGTGTGATAAAACCAAGAATTGGTGGTGGTTTTGGTGCAAAACAAACGGTGGTTGCAGAGGTATATCCTGCTATTGTGACGATGAAAACAGGTCGTCCTGCAAAAATCATTTATACCAGAGAAGAAAGTTTGATTGCTTCTACACCTCGTCATGAAATGGAAATTGATGTGCGTATTGGTGCAATGCAAGATGGTACAATTCGTGCAATTTCTGTCAATACACTGTCTAATACAGGTGCATTTGGGGAACATGGCCCAACAACTGTGGGACTTTCTGGTCACAAATCTATTCCTTTATACAGCAAAGCAGAAGCATTCCGTTTTCAATACGATGTGGTATACACAAACCATATGTCCGCAGGGGCATATCGTGGATATGGTGCAACACAGGGGATTTTTGCCGTAGAATCTGCGGTGAATGAATTGGCAGCAAAGTTGAACATAGACCCGGTGGCATTGCGTCAAAAAAATATGACAACACAAGGCGATGTCATGCACGCATATTATGGGGAACAGACAAACAGTTGTGCATTAGACCGTTGTTTACAAAAAACAGCTGAGATGATTGGTTGGAAAGAAAAATTTCCTGCACAGGTGATGGAAAACGGAAAAATCAGAGCTGTGGGGATTGCTATGGCAATGCAGGGTTCTGGTATCCCCAATTTAGATACGGGGGCTGTGACAATCAAAATGAATGATGATGGTTTTTATGCATTGTCCATTGGGGCTTCGGATATGGGAACTGGTTGTGATACCATATTGGCACAAATGGCAGCAGATTGTTTGGATTGTTCTGTGGACGACATTGTAGTGCATGGGGTAGATACGGATATTTCTCCTTATGACTGTGGTTCTTATGCGTCTAGCACAACATATGTTACCGGTATGGCAACAGTCAAAGCCTGTGAAACATTGATAAATAAAATGAAACAATATACAGCAGAAAAATTGGGTTGTGATATGGAAGAACTAGAATTTGATGGTGAAAAAGTGTATCATATCAAAACAGGAGATAGTATTGCAAGAAAAGATTTGGGTAACATGAATATGTGTGCGGCAACAGAAACATTGGTGGCAACAGAAGCACATTGTTCTCCTGTTTCTCCCCCACCTTTTATGGCAGGTGCGGCAGAAGTGGAAATTGACCCAGAAACAGGCGATATCAAATTGATAGATTATGCGGCAGTTGTAGACTGTGGTACCGTTATCAATCCAAATTTGGCAAGAGTGCAAGTAGAAGGCGGTTTGGTACAAGGCATTGGTATGGCATTGCATGAAGATATTGTGTATAACGCATATGGCAGTTTGGCAGGCAATTCTTTGATGCAGTACAAAATCCCAACACGTTTGGACATGGGACAGTTGCGTGTGGAATTTGAAAGCAGTTATGAACCAACAGGGCCTTTTGGTGCAAAATCTATTGGGGAAATTGTTATCAATACGCCATCTCCTGCCATTGCACATGCAGTATATAATGCAACAGGTGTGCGTGTGACAGAATTGCCTATCACACCAGAAAAAATTGTTATGGGTATGAAACAAAAATGAAAATTTGTTGGATATTGTTGGCAGCAGGCTGTGGCAGACGGTTTGGTGAAAATAAATTGTTATATCCTGTGAAAGGAAAATGCTTGTATCAACATGGATATGAACAGATAAAAGCCGCAGCAAAACAACGCCAAGAACAGTTGATTGTGGTGACATCACATCCAGAAATTGCAGATTGTGTAAAAAAAGAGGGTGTTATGGTTGTTTGGAATGATACACCAAAAAAAGGAATTACTTTCTCTATACAATGCGGATTGTCTGCCGCAAAAGGGATACAAAATGATATGGCGTATTTGTTTGCAGTGGCAGACCAGCCGTTTTTGACAAAATCTGTATTACTAGCCTTTGCAAATGCATTTTCACAATCCGGAAAAGACATGGGCTGTATGGCATATGGTACAAAGTGGGGAAACCCTGCAATATTTTCAGCAAAAATGGCAAAAAAACTGCTATATCTGAAAGGGGACAAAGGTGGAAAACAGTTATTGAAAAAAAATCCAACAAGTGTTTTTGTTTACCAATGCCCCACAGATAAAATGTTATATGATATTGATACAAAAGAAGATTTGGAGGGTATCTAAAATGGATATCCTCTTTTTCATATCAAAAAATGGATTGACTTTTTTTGTACAAAAGTGTATACTTCTATCGGATAAAAACTTATATAGACCCATAATTTGGTTGGGTGTTTCTACTGTGGTTACCGTAAATTTCCCGCACTATAAGTTTTTGTGTCATTCATTTTTTATTTGGAATGGGGCAAAATAAAAGGGATTTGGCGGTATTTTTTTATGCAAAAAAGGAGGATGTGTTGTAATGAAAAGAGAAAATTTTGTTTGCAAAGGTGATATTTGTTATAGCCAAAATTTACAGACATTGCATACAGTGCAAAATGGTTATTTGGTATGTGAAAATGGCGTTTGTGCAGGTGTGTTTGATACATTGCCAGAACAATATAAAAATTTTGACATTTTGGATTATACAGGAAAATTGATATTGCCCGGATTTACAGATTTGCATGTGCATGCACCACAACACCGTTTTCGTGCATTGGGAATGGATTTGGAGTTGTTGGAATGGCTGGAAACACATACATTTCCACAAGAAGCAAAATATGCGGATACCACATATGCAAAAGAAAATTATGCTCGTTTTGTAGAAGAAATGAAAAAAGGTCCCAATACAAGAGCTTGTGTGTTTGGTACAATACATGGTGCATCTACAGAAATTTTGATGGAACTTTTAGAAAATGCTGGTTTGTGTGCGATGGTTGGGAAAGTAAATATGGACAGAAATAGCCCTGATTATTTGCAAGAAGAAAGTGCAGAAGTTTCTGCAAAAGATACCATTACATTTTTGGAGCATATGAAACAAAAATACCCACATGTAACCCCCATATTGACACCCAGATTTTTGCCTACTTGCAGTGATACATTGTTGACAAAATTGGGTGATATACAAAAAAAATACAAAATCCCTGTGCAATCCCATTTGTCTGAAAACACATCAGAAGTAGAATGGGTAAAAGAATTGTTCCCTACGTCCAGTTGTTATGGCGATGCTTATGATAGTTTTGGTTTGTTTGGTGGGGAAAGTTGCCCGACTATTATGGCACATTGTGTTTTGAGTGGAGAAGTAGAAATTGCTTTGATGAAAAAACGTGGCATTTTTGTGGCACATTGTCCAGAGTCAAATAGCAATTTGCTGTCTGGTATTGCCCCCATACGTCGTTATTTGGATGAAGGGATTTCTGTTGGATTGGGAAGTGATATTGCAGGTGGTACACGATGTTCTATTTTTTATGCGATGGCAGAAGCTGTACGTATGTCAAAAATGCGTTGGCGTTTGGTAGATGAAAGTCTTGCACCTTTGACAGTGCCAGAAGTATTTTATTTGGCAACCGTTGGTGGGGGTGCATTTTTTGGAAAAGTGGGGAAATTTGAAAAGGGATATGCATTTGACGCATTTGTGTTAGATGACAGTAGATATGACAACAAAGGAGAATACAACATTGCACAACGTTTGGAAAGAGCTGTCTATTTGAGCAATGATGATGAAGTGTTACACAAATTTGTAGCAGGCAGACAGTTGTTCTAATCAAAAAAGGAAACCTATCATATTTTTCATGCGGTATCATATATTTACAAAGAAAGCATTGTCAGGCAATCCGCAAAAACGGGAAGCGTATGCCGATGAAAAATAAGGAGGTCAAACAGTATGCCCTTAGAATTGATGAAAGATGCCGTTACGCTAAAACAGCAAAGAGGAAAACAGAGTTCTCGTATTTTGCTGGAGGGCGACATGATTGTGCCAGATACGAAACCAGACGTGAAACAGGTGTTGCGTTGCAAAGGTCGTATTCGTTTACAAGAAGTCAAAACGGCAGAGGAAAAAGTCAGCTTTGGTGGGGAATTGGTTGTCACAATATTATATCGTGCCATAGGGGGAGAGCGTCCGATATATACCATGTCATCTGCTTTGCCCATACAAGAAACATTGTATATGGAAGGTCTGCAAAAAGATGATATGGTTGATTTAGATTTGGAATTGGAGCATTTAGAGTGCAATTTAATCAATGACAGAAAAATTGGATTGCGCGCCGTAATTGAAGTGGAAGCAGAAGCAGAGTGGAAAGCAAATTGGCAAATGGTATTTGGTACAAAAGAAAACAATGCAGAGCTTTTATGGTCAAAGGTTTTGACAGAACAACCCATCATAGACAAAAAGGACAGGTTTACGGTAAAAGGCAGAATGACAGTACCACATGACCAACCTGCGATAGGAGAAATACTGGATACATCTGTGACCATTTCCAATACGGATATTCGTCCAATGGATGGCAAAGTGAGCGTGAAGGGCAATTTGTGGGTGTCTGTGCTATACAGCGATGATACCAATGGTATGCCAATGGCTGTGGAACAAGAAATCCCATTTCATGGATTTATAGAAGCAAATGGCGTGACACCACAAAGCATTTCTGATGTGAAATTGTCTGTGGGAGAAGCAGAAGTAAATCCAGAAGTAGATGAGGACGGAGAACCAAGAGAAATTGCAGTAGATGTAACCATTTATGAAGATTTGAAAGCGTCAGAAGTGGCAGAAAAATCATTTGTAACAGATGCGTATGGTTTGGAACAAAATTTGAAACCCATACAGGAAAATGTGACATTTCCTATGACAGCAGGTGTGGCACAAAATCGGTTTACGGTGAAAGAAACTGTGCGATTGGAAGAAAACGAAATGCCCATGATGCAGGCAGTGCGTGTATGGGGGAATGTGCAAATTACAGATACCACTGTAGATACAGATACCGTTACCGTAGAAGGGGTTTTGCATACAGAAATATTGTATTTGTGTCAAGATGATGAAACGCCTGTATGTGTGATACATAGAGGATTTCCATTTACACGTACCATAGAGGTCAAAGGTGCAAAAGCAGGCGATATGGTTTGTGTGCGTGGTACATGGGAAGAAGCGGATTTTCGTTTGTTGACAGAAAATGAGGGCGAATGTCGCATACAAGTGATGTTGTATATAAAAGTATTACGCAATCAAATGTTGACAATGGTGACAGATTTGCAGGAAGAAGAAGTTTTGGAAAATGTTGCACAACCAGGTGCTGTGATTGTGACAGTACAGCCTGGAGATACATTATGGAATATTGCAAAAAAATATCGTACAACGCCTGAAAGAATACTGATGATGAATGATATTGAAAATCCTGACAGATTGTATGTGGGACAGAAATTATTGATATTGCGAAAAAATTTTCGATAAAAGAAACAAACGGCATACTCATATGATTGGATGAGATATGCCGTATTTTGTTTCAAAAAGGAAAGTACGTTTTTTTTGATTATTCTGTTGTAGTATGATATAATTTAGAAAAAGATTGAGATTGAGGTGCAAACATGAAAGGCTATTTGATTTCGGTAGAGGGCAGCGATGGTAGTGGAAAATCGACACAGTTGCAAAATATCATTGCATATTTGCAACAAAAACAGGTGGATTTGGTTGTTACCAGAGAACCAGGTGGAACAACATTATCAGAAGCCATTAGAGCATTACTGTTAGATGCAACATATACCGAAATGACGGCAAAAACAGAAATGTTGTTGTATGCGGCAAGCAGAGCACAACACGTGGAACAAAAGATTATGCCAGCATTGCAACAAGGAAAAGTGGTTGTGACAGACCGTTTTACAGATTCCAGCATTGCATATCAAGGATATGGCAGGGAATTGGGCGATATGGTGGAAAAAGTCAATGAGATTGCCACAGGTGGTTGTCAGCCAGATTTGACCATATTTTTGGATTTGCCGCCACAACAAGGTATTTTAAGGAAAAGACAAGAACAAAATCATACAATGGACAGATTGGAATTGGAAAAATTGGCATTTCATGAAAAAGTGTATGCAGGATATCAAGCATTGTATCAAAAACAACCAAATCGAATTTGTTGTATTGATGCTTCTCAAAATGTGGAAAATGTGTTTGCCCAAATCCAAAAACAGATAGATGCTTTGCTTGGATTATAGTACACAAACATAAGGGAGGAATTGTTTATGAAATTGATGATAGCGATTGTGCAGGATGAAGATGCGGGCGATGTGATTGCAGCATTGAATGAAGCAGAAATTCAGGTAACAAGACTGGCAACAAAAGGCGGTTTTTTGCGTAGTGGCAATACCACCATTATGACAGGTGTGGACGATGATAAAGTAGACAAAGCACTGCATATCATTGAAGAAAACAGTAGAGCAAGAACACAATATGCAACATTGCCATCTTCTTGTGGAACGATGCATGGCTTTATTATGGCGCCCATTGAAGTCAAAGTTGGTGGTGCAACGGTATTTGTTTTGGATGTAGAGCAGTTTTATAAATTTTAATCAAAAGGAGGCGAAAGGCGTTGTATCGCTTTTCAGAAGTATATGGCAATGCCCTTTTGCTTCGCCATTTGCAGCAGGCAGTTGCTACAAAAAAAATTTCTCATGCTTATTTGTTTGCAGGTAGTAGCGGAAGTGGTAAAAAAATGCTGGCAAATTTGTTTGCACAAACATTGCAGTGTGAGGCAGATGGTATAGAGCCTTGTGGCGTTTGCCAAAGTTGTAAGGCATTTGTTTCGCACAATCACCCTGATATTGTTTATGTGCGTACAACAAAAAAGACATTGGGTGTAGATGATGTAAGAGAGCAGATATTGAAAGATGTGAAATTCAAACAATATCAATATCGTTACAAAATTTATATCGTAGAACAGGCAGATACCATGACAGTACAAGCACAAAATGCATTGCTCAAAACATTGGAAGAACCGCCTGCTTTTGCTGTTTTTTTACTTTTGGCAGAAAATACAGCAGCTTTTTTACCAACGGTGCTTTCTCGTGTAGTGACACTGCAAATTAGACCTTTGTCTGAAAATTTGATTGCACAGTATTTGATAAAAGAAAAACAACTTTCTGATACAGCAGCGGCAGAATATGCCGCATATGCACAAGGAAGTATTGGCAATGCTTTGGCATTGCTGGAGGATGAAACGTTTGTGCATATGCGGGAGGATATTCTGGACAAACTGACATCAATGGAACGAAAGTCTTTGGCAGAAGTACTCCTATATGCAAAAGATTTGGAACAATATAAAGACGATACCAGATTTTTGGATATGATACAGTTATGGTATCGAGATTTGCTCGTGGCAACGAGATTACAAGATGATAAATTTTTGATACAAAAAACACAGAAACAAGCATTATTTGCCCACACAAAAACAACGGTCGCTGAATTGGCAAGAAAAGCGGCAGCAGTACAACAGGCAAAAATGAATTTAGCAAGAAATGCAAATTTTCGGCTCACCATGGAAGTGATGTTGATGGAATTAAAGGAGAACAGATATTCATGATAGAAGTGGTTGGAATACGTTTCAAAAAAGCAGGCAAAGTATATTATTTTGACCCTTGTGGTATGCAATTTGCTGTGAATGACTTTGCCATTGTGGAAACAGCAAGAGGCGTGGAATATGGCGCAGTGATGAAAGCAAATACATTTGTTTCAGAAGAAAGCATTATACCACCTTTGAAAAAAGTGTTGCGTGCGGCAACACAAGAAGATGCTGTGGTTGTTGCGGAAAATATAGAACGAGAAAAAGAGGCATTTTCTGTTTGTTTGGAAAAAATATCTCGTTTACAGTTAGATATGAAATTGGTAGATGTGGAAATGACATTTGACCGCAACAAATTGATATTTTATTTCACATCAGATGGGCGTGTGGATTTCCGTGAATTGGTGAAAGAATTGGCAGCTGTGTTCCGCATGCGTATTGAATTGCGTCAAATTGGTGTGCGTGATGAAGCAAAAATGCTCAATGGTATTGGTATTTGTGGCAGGGCGTTGTGTTGTGCGACATTTTTGGGAGATTTTCAGCCCGTTTCCATTAAAATGGCAAAAGACCAAAATTTGGCACTCAATCCAACAAAAATCAGCGGTATTTGTGGTAGATTGATGTGTTGCTTGAAATATGAAGAAGATGTGTATGAGGAATTGAATAAAAAATTGCCATTTGTGGGTGATATTATCGCAACACCAGATGGTACAGGTGAAATACTGTCTACCAATGTGTTGATGCAACAAGTCAAAGCGGCTGTACGCAAAAAAGAAAATGACCCACCAACGATTGCATTTTATCATGTGGATGAAATCAAAGTATTGAAATCCAAAAAGAAACGCAAACAACAACCTACATCAGAGGAGTTAGAAACATATGAGGACTGATGTAGAAATTCGTGCAAATGAGCGTATAGACGATTTGCATAGAAATGGGTATGTCATACTGCAAGACGCAAAACGTTTTTGTTTTGGTATTGATGCGGTGATATTGAGTGGTTTTGCAAGAGTAAAAAAAGGGGAATGTGCTTTGGATTTGGGAACAGGTACAGGCATTATTCCCATTTTATTAGAAGGAAGAACAAAAGGCAACCATTTTACAGGATTGGAAATACAACCAGAAAGTGCAGAAATGGCAAAACGCAGCGTTGCTTTGAATGATTTGGAGCAAAAAGTGGATATTGTGACAGGGGATATCAAGCAGGCAGCAGATTTGTTTGGTGGTTCTGTGTTTGATGTGGTGACAAGCAATCCACCTTATATGAATGCGGGTGGCGGTTTACAAAATCCATCGGATGCAAAAGCGATTGCAAGACATGAAATTCTTTGTACATTGGAAGATGTGGTCAAAAATGCAGCAAAAGTATTGAAACCATTTGGACGGTTTTATATGGTGCATAGACCACACCGTTTGACAGATATTTTATGTACACTGAGGCAATATGGATTAGAGCCAAAACGCCTACGTTTTGTACATTCTTATGTGGAAAAACCACCAACCATGGTGCTTGTGGAAGCAGTGCGTGGCGGAAAAGCAATGCTAAAAGCAGAACCACCGCTTGTCATTTATGAAAAGACAAACGTTTATACAAAAGAAATTTATGATATTTATTATGGAGAGGGGCAAGCGTGATATGGCAGGCACACTGTATTTATGTGCAACACCCATTGGCAATTTGGACGATATGACATTGCGGGTGCTGAAAATATTGGAACAAGCAGATGTGATTGCGGCAGAAGATACCAGAAATACGTTAAAGTTATTAAACCATTTTGAAATCAAAACACCCATGACCAGTTATCATGAGCATAATAAAATGCAAAAAGGCATACAGCTTGTGGAGCGTTTGCAAAATGGAGAAAATATCGCACTGGTGACAGATGCGGGTATGCCGGGAATTTCTGACCCAGGTGCGGATTTGGTCAAATTGTGTTATGAAGCAGATATTAAAGTGACAGTGGCACCAGGTGCGTCAGCAGCAGTTGTGGCATTGGTGCTTTCAGGATTGGATACCAGAAGATTTGTATTTGAGGGGTTTTTGCCGGCAGATAAAAAAGAACGCAGAGAAGTTCTGGAAATACTGGAAACAGAACATCGCACTATAATATTCTATGAAGCACCGCATCGGTTGTTAAGTACATTGGAAGAATTGGAACAGGTATTTGGCAAACAAAGAGAAATGGCAGCAATACGGGAATTGACCAAAAAATTTGAAGAGGTGCGTCGTGGTACAATCGAAACATTGATAACATATTATACAGAACATACACCAAAAGGAGAATTTGTGCTTGTGTTTGCGGGGTATACATTGGCAGAGCAAAAACAGGCAAAACAACAAAGTTTTGAAAGTATTTCCATAGAAGCACATATGCAACAGTATGTATCAAAAGGTATGAGCGAAAAAGAGGCAATGAAACAAACAGCAAAAGACAGAGGGGTGTCAAAACGGGATATTTACCAATATTTGCACCAACATAGAAAGAAATAAAGGAAGTGATGGTATGTTTGAAAATTTTGCAGCATTGAGCTGGCAACAAGTGGTTTTTGCAGCGGTATTGGCTTTGGTTGTATGGAGTGTATTACGCAAGTTGTTGTTTCGCAAACCCAATGAAAATGGTGGCAAAACATGGGGCGAAGTGGAAATGGCGAAAGTGATGACACGTTGTTTTGAAATGTTCCCCATTGATACGATATCTTTTCAAGAGAAAGAATTCAAAAGGGGCATGAAAATTCGTGTGATAACGGACAATGAAGTGATAGATGGGGAATTGGTGGGTATGAACCAAATCAAAATGATTTGTATTTGCACCCATACCAAAATTGTGGCAACACCTTTGCACAAAATCAAAGAAATGATACAACAATAAAGGGCGGCATGCCCTTTTTTGCTTTTAGAAAAGAGGTGGTATATATGGTGCGGGCGTTTACAAGATTGGATTTGAAAGTGATTGCCATTTGTTCTATGTTTTTAGACCATGGTATGAAATTGTTTGCACACCCTATCAAAATGTTGTTGCAGGATATGACAAATAGTGTGATATTGACAGAATGGATATTTTTATTTTTGAGTGGGTTTGGACGTGTGGCTTTTTTGGTGTTTGGGTTTCAGATTGCACAAGGGATACGATATACCCATGATATACAAGCATATTGGAAACGACTGGCATTGTTTGCACTGCTTTCGGAAATACCCTATCAAATGATGGTGTCATGGATACAGACAGGTCATGTGATTGTAAGATTTGCATTTCAAAATGTGTTTGTGACGTTGTTTTTTGGTGCTTTGGCTTGCGGTTTGTTTGAAAAGATGATGCAACAAGGCAGAGCAAACACTGCAAAGTATATTGTGTGTGTTTGTGTGATGACTGCATTTTTATTGCATACGGATTATAGTGGCTGGGGCGTATTATATATTTTTTTATGTTATAGATTTCAAAAAACATCTTATGAGAAAAAAGGCAGATTATGTGGTATGTTATTGATATATGGATTGTCGTTGCCAGTGCAATATTTGACATTAGTATTTTCAGGGCAAATGGCATTTAGCATAGCGGCTCGGTGTGTGGCAGTTTATTTGGCAAATGGTTTTTTGGCTCTGGCAATCATCAATCATTATCATGGAGAAAAGGGAAAAAATGTAAATCCGTATTTGTTTTATTTCTTTTATCCCATCCATATTTTGGTATTGGTGGGGGTGCGTATGGTGTTGGAAGAAATATAAAAAAACTTTCTGCAAAATATGACAAACCCTTATTCTTAACGACATTTTAGCAATTTCTTAATTGCAACTTTATGGGGTTTACGCATATAATGAACGAAAACAGACCAAGTGGTCTGTATCGGTATGTAAGTGAGGTGGTTATTTTATGAAAACAGAAGAACATATTTTGGAAACTGCCTTTCGTTTGTTTTTGGGAAAAGGATTTTCTGATATTTCCACAAATGAAATCATACGAGAAGCAGAAACCACAAAAGGTGGTTTTTATTATTGCTTCAAAAGTCGAGAAGATTTGGTGGCAAAAGTGATAGAAAAATATTTGAAGCCATATTATTTTTGCCCGATTGCAAAAATGCAGGAAGTATGGGAGAAAAAACAAGATGATGTTTCTACAAAAACATTGTTATGGGAAGTTTTTTTTGCACCACAACGATTTTGCACATATCAAAAAGAAATTGATATGGATATTGCTTTTCGTGATTTTTATTTTTTATTATACGAAGGTATGAAAAAATATGAAATTGTGCAAAATTTGTTTGCAGAAAATACAAAACAGAGAAGATGTTATTTGAGATATGTGTTGGAACGTGGTAAGCAAAGAAAAGAAATTGACGAAGAAGTCGATATTGATAATTGTATTATGATGACATTGGCGATGCAAGATGGTATTTTGGCATTGAAAGTGTTAGATGACAGTATAGATGATGAACAAAAATATCGTTATCTCGAAGAACAGCTTTGGTGTCACATTACAACAAAAGATGCGTATTTCGAGTATTTACATGGGGGTGTGAACAGTGCAGTATCATAAAGAATGTACTTATCGTATGGGGATAGATATTGGCTCTACGACTGTAAAAGTGGTTTTGGTGGATACAATGAATGAAATGGTATTTAGCCAATATCGCAGACATTATTCTGAAATCAAAAAAACAGTCAAAGAAATATTGCAAGAAGCACAAGAGACATTGGGAAATTGTACGTTTGGGACAATGATTACAGGTAGTGGCGGTGTTTCTCTTGCAAATGCGCTTGGTGTTGGGTTTATACAAGAAGTTGTGGCAACCGCAAATGCCATAGAAACGGTTGCACCACAAACAGATGTTGTGATTGAATTGGGCGGTGAAGATGCCAAAATCATCTATTTTACAGGTGGTAATGTAGAACAACGTATGAATGGTGTTTGTGCAGGTGGTACAGGTTCTTTTATCGACCAGATGGCAAGCTTGTTGCAGACAGATGCAACTGGTTTGAATGAATATGCCAAAAAGCATGAAGTGATTTATCCGATTGCTTCTCGTTGTGGTGTGTTTGCGAAAACAGACATACAGCCTTTGATTAACGAAGGTGCAAAAAAAGAAGATTTGGCAGCATCTATATTTCAAGCGGTTGTAAACCAAACCATTGCAGGGCTTGCTTGTGGCAAACCCATCAGAGGACATGTGGCGTTTTTGGGCGGGCCTTTACATTTTCTTTCTGAACTTAGACAACGTTTTATTGAAACATTGCATTTGACAGAAGAAACAGCACTTTTGCCTGAAAATTCACATTTGTTTGCGGCTTATGGTACAGCAGTTTCCAATAAGGGAGATTGCGATTTGGATTTTGATACATTGTTATATCGTTTGGAAAATGGTACAGAATTGGCTGTGGAAGTAGAACGTTTACAACCGTTATTCCAAAACCAAACAGAATATGAACAATTCAAAGAACGTCATGACAAAGATAAAGTGAAAAGACTGCCATTGTCTACATACAAAGGAGATGCCTTTTTGGGCATTGATGCAGGTTCTACAACAACAAAAGTGGCTTTGGTCAGTGACAAAGGAGAGTTGTTATATTCTTTTTATGCAGGCAATGAAGGCAATCCTTTGAAAGTAGTTATGCAAAGCTTGAATGAAATGTATGATTTGATGCCAGAAGATGTGACAATACGCAATTCCTGTGTCACAGGGTATGGCGAAGGATTGCTCAAAGAAGCATTGATGATGGATTTGGGCTATATTGAAACCGTTGCACACTATAAAGCAGCACAATTTTTCAAACCTGATGTTGATTTTATATTGGATATCGGCGGTCAAGATATGAAGTGTATTCGTATCAAAGATGGCGTTATCGACAGTGTGCTTTTGAATGAAGCATGTTCTTCTGGTTGTGGCTCTTTTATTGAAACATTTGCAAAATCATTGAATTATCATGTGGCAGATTTTGCAAAAATTGCAGTGACAGCAAAAAATCCAATTGATTTGGGTTCTCGTTGTACAGTGTTTATGAATTCCCGTGTTAAACAAGCACAAAAAGAAGGGGCGGATGTTGCAGATATTTCCGCAGGGCTTGCATATTCTGTTATCAAAAATGCATTGCTGAAAGTTATCAAAATTGCAGACCCAAAAGCAATGGGCAAATCTATGGTAGTGCAAGGTGGTACATTCTATAATGATGCAGTGTTAAGAAGTTTTGAATGTATCAGTGGCAGAGAAGCGGTACGCCCAGATATTGCAGGGATTATGGGGGCATTTGGTGCAGCATTGATTGCAAAAGACAAATATCATACAGGATATCAGACAACGCTCATCAATCGACAAGAAATGAATGATTTGGAAATCAAATCTACCATGACAAGATGTCAAAGTTGTACCAACCATTGTTTGTTGACCATCAATCAGTTCAATGGTGGCAGAAGATTTGTGACAGGTAACCGTTGCGAAAGAGGTTTGGGCAAAGAAAAAATAGAAAATCCTGCCCCCAATTTGTATGAATATAAAAGAAATAGATTGTTTGGTTATACGCCTTTGACCGCAGAACAGGCAAAAAGAGGTACAGTGGGTATTCCTCGTGTGTTGAATATGTGGGAAGATTATCCATTTTGGTTTACATTCTTTACAAAATTAGGCTACCGTGTGGAATTGTCACCCTATTCTTCAAAGGCATTGTTTGAACGTGGTATGGACTCCATTCCAAGTGAGTCTGTTTGCTATCCTGCAAAATTGGTGCATGGACATATTATGTATTTGATTGACAAAAATGTGGATTTTATATTCTATCCTGGTATTGTGTATGAAAGACGTGACAGCAATGCCGCAGATAACAACTATAACTGCCCCATTGTTGCGTCATATAACGAAAATATCAAAAACAATGTGGAAGATTTGAAAGAAAAAAATATTCGTTTTATGAACCCATTTTTGGCACTGGATAAAGTGGATACCATTATCAAACGTATGACAGAGGAATTTGTGCCTTTGGGTTGCAGTGCAAAAGAAATTAAAATGGCTGTAGAAGCTGGCTGGAAAGAATGGGGCAATTTTAGAGAGGATATGAACAAAAAAGGCGAAGAAACCATTGCATATCTGAAAAAAAACAATATGACAGGTATTGTTTTGGGTGGTCGTCCTTATCATGTAGATCCAGAAATTAACCATGGTATTCCGGAATTGATTGCAGGATATCACATTGCAGTGTTGACAGAAGATAGTGTGGCTCATTTGGGCAATGTAGAACGGCCAACGGTGGTGCGTGACCAATGGACATATCATTCCCGTTTGTATGAAGCAGCAGGATTTGTAAAACGACAAAAAAATATAGAATATGTACAATTAAATTCTTTTGGTTGTGGTTTGGACGCTGTGACAACAGATGAAGTCAAAACCATATTGACAGCAGCAGGAAAGATTTATACTGCTTTGAAAATTGATGAAGTGAACAACTTGGGGGCTGCAAGAATTCGTATTCGGTCTTTGATTGCAGCTATCGAAGAAAGAAAAGAAAAAAATGTACCAATCAAAAAAGCAGATACATCTTTGAAACGGGTAGCATTTACAAAAGAAATGCGCAAAGACTATACCATTATCTGCCCACAGATGTCACCCATACATTTTGACATTTTGCAACCTGCACTGCGTAATTGTGGATATAATTTGGAAATTATGGAAGCTATGGATAAAAACGCCATTGATGTGGGTCTGAAATATGTGAACAATGATGCTTGCTACCCTGCATTGATTACCATTGGACAGTTGATGAATGGTTTGCTTTCCGGTAAATATGATTTGAACCGTACTGCTGTGTTGATTACACAAACGGGTGGTGGTTGTCGTGCAACAAATTACATTGCATTTTTAAGAAAAGCATTAGAAAATGCAGGTATGCCAAATATTCCGGTTATTTCTGTAAATCCAGCAGGCTTGGAGAAAAATCCAGGCTTCCAATACAAACCATCTATGTTGCATAGAGCGTTGCAGGCAATGATATATGGGGATACATTTATGCGTGTACTGTATCGTACAAGACCATATGAAAAAGTCAAGGGTTCTGCAAATGCTTTGTATGAAAAATGGAATGAAAAAGTCAAAAAAGATATTTTGAAAGCAGATAGAAAAACATTCTGCAACAATATCACAAATATTATAAAAGATTTTGAAGAACTTGAAATTTTTGAAGATATGAAAAAACCACGTGTAGGCATTGTGGGTGAAATATTGGTAAAATTCCATCCAACAGCAAACAATGATTTGGTCAATCTTTTGGAAAGAGAAGGTGCAGAAGCAGTTGTACCAGATTTGATGGGATTTGGTTTATATTGTTGTTACAATGCCACACAAAAAGAAAAATATTTGGGTGGTACGAAAAAAGGACGCATGATTGCAAATTTGGTGCTGAAAGGCATTGAGTATTATCAAAAACCGATGTTGAAAGCATTGGAAAAGAGCAAACGTTTTGATTGTCCAGAAAGTATTCGTACCATAGGAGAATATGCAAAGAAAGTGGTTTCATTGTGTAACCAGACAGGAGAAGGTTGGTTCTTGACCGCAGAAATGATTGAATTGATACACAGTGGTGTGCCGAATATTGTATGTACACAGCCATTCGGTTGTTTGCCAAACCATGTGGTGGGCAAAGGGGTTATCAAAGAGTTACGGAAACAATATCCAATTTCCAATATTGTTGCCATTGACTATGACCCAGGTGCAAGTGAAGTCAATCAATTAAATCGTATCAAATTGATGCTTTCTTCTGCGGAAAAGAATTTGGCGGCAAGTGAAACAAAAATGCCAAAACAAAAACATTCTGTTACATCTGCAGCATTTTCTGTGAAAGATGAAATATAATGGATTTTATAAAATGCCGTAATGCAAATTGCGGCATTTTTGCTTTACAAAAAGGGGTATGATGATGCAGCAAACAATATTTGATGTGATAAAAAAACAAGATTTACAAACATTGTATCAATATCAAAATGAAATTTTGACACAAAATCAATATGGTTATACACCGCTGATATACGCCATTACAAAAAAGGTGGATATGGAGATGATAAAGG
>JAHHTV010000050.1 GCA_020024395.1 Anaerotignum sp.
ATTTCAGGGTTTCTTTGTGTAATCAAATTGTCTGCCAGATGTGTTGCATTTTTCAAAACTGCACGAATTTCTTCTGCAGACGCAAAAAACACGGCCTCAGCCGTTTGAAAATGTTTTAATAACAGAAATGCTTTCTGCACATTATGAATGGTCATGCGTGCCAACCACATCAGATAATATTCTTCCATTGCAAATACCTCCAAAACAGTTGCGGCAGTTATGCCATTTACTATAAATGCTTTTGCAGTAAAATTCAATCATTTTTTTCTCTTTTTGTAATTTTTTTGCATTTTTACTACCAGATATACATTCTCAAGTATATTTGCACATTGCACTTTTGTCAAAAAATTGTTATGATACTGTCAAAACAAAAACATTGTATAATCGAGGTGAAACCATGCTTTCTATATTAAATAGTGCTGCATTGTTTGGCATTGACGCATATCATGTACATGTAGAAGTGGATATCAGCAATGGACTACCTGCTTTTGACATTGTTGGTCTGCCTGACTCTGCTGTCAAAGAATCCAGAGAACGTGTACGCACTGCTATCAAAAATGCAGGTTTTTCATTTCCAGCAAAAAGAATTACCGTCAATCTTGCTCCCGCAGATACCAAAAAAGAAGGAGCTTCTTTTGACCTACCGATTGCTGCTGGTATTTTATGTTGTATGGACATACTGCCTGCCATTGCATTAGAAGAATATTTTATTGCTGGTGAACTTTCTTTAGACGGCTCTGTGCGTTCTGTCAATGGCATACTGCCTATGGTGTATCAAGCCATGCAATATGGGATACAAAAATGCATTGTCCCTTTTGACAATGCAGAAGAAGCGGCATTGGTAAGGGATATGGCAGTATACCCCATACAAAATCTCAAACAAATGGTTTCTCTCTTACAAAATAAAGGAAAGCAACAACCATTTTCTGTTTCTGCGGACTTGTTTTCTGCAAAAACACCAGAACAAGAATATTTAGATTTTGCCCATGTCAAAGGACAAGAAAATGCAAAACGTGCTTTGGAAATCGCTGCCGCTGGTGGACACAATATTTTGATGATTGGGCCGCCTGGTTCTGGTAAAACCATGCTTGCCAAACGTTTCCCTTCCATACTGCCTGATTTAACATTTGAAGAAAGCATAGAGCTTACAAAAATATACAGTGTTGCAGGGCTTTTGCAAAGCAAAAACACATTGATACAACAACGCCCTTTTCGTTCTCCCCACCATACCATATCAGCATCTGCATTGACGGGTGGCGGCAGAATACCCAAACCAGGTGAGATTTCATTAGCACATCATGGGGTATTGTTTTTAGATGAATTGCCAGAATTTCAAAGAACAGCACTGGAAGTCATGCGACAACCTTTGGAAGATGGAAAAGTCACCATTGCTCGTGTTAGTGGTACATTGACATTCCCATCTGATTTTATATTGGTTGCTGCCATGAACCCTTGCCCATGCGGATATCTTGGCACTGGTGATAAATGCCATTGCACAAACCAAGAAATTATAAAATATCAAAATAAAATCAGTGGACCATTGCTTGACCGTATTGATTTGATGGTAGAAATGCCGCCTGTACAATATAGCGATTTGGAAAATGCCACAGAAGGCGAACATTCTGCACAAATCAAAGAGCGTGTCATGCAGGCACACAAAATACAAACAAAACGGTATCAATCAGAGGGCATTTATTTCAATGCACAGCTTGACGTTGCACAAATTGAAAAATATTGTAAACTTGGAAACGCAGAAAAAGAGCTATTGCAAAAAGCATTTGAAAAAATGGATTTGAGTGCAAGGGCATATCATAAAATATTAAAACTTGCACGCACGGTTGCCGATTTGGACGGTTGCGAAACCATTCATGTGCAACATATTGCAGAAGTATTGCAATATCGTTCTTTGGATAGAAATTATATGATATAACAAACAGGGGGTATTCAAAAATGACATTGCATACCAAACAAATGTCAGACTCTTTTCGTATTGGCATATTGCTTGCAATGGTGGGCGGTTTTTTAGATACATACACCTATCTATGCAGAGGGCAAGTGTTTGCAAATGCCCAAACAGGTAATATTGTTTTGATGGGTATTCACCTATTCGAAGGAGATTTTCACAAAGCATCTGCCTATTGTATTCCCATATTTGCTTTTATGTTTGGCATTATTTTAGATGAAGGCATCAAACATCATTTTGAAAACAAAGTATTCCATTGGCGGCAAATGGTATTGTTGATAGAATTATGTACTTTGCTTATTGTTATGTTATTGCCTTTGGGTGGTGGTGATGCACTTGCAAATGCACTGGTATCTTTCATCTGTTCTTTACAGGTGCAAAGTTTTCGAAAAGTGCATGGCTTGCCTTATGCAAGCACCATGTGTACTGGCAATCTACGCAGTGGCACAGACCATTTAGTACATTTTTTTCAAACAAAAGATATCACATTTTTCAAAAAAAGTATGCATTATTATGGCATTATCATTTGTTTTATATGTGGTGCAGGATTGGGCGTCATCACAACAAAACGATATGGCAATTTCTCTTTATGGATTTGTTTTATATTACTTTTGCTTGCATTTTGTATGCTTTTTGTCAAAGAAACAAATGAAACAACATAATCACATCAAAAAAATCCGTCGTTATCACAACGACGGATTTTTTTTAATCCAATTCTGCTTCCAAAAACAATTCCGTTATTTTCTGTTTATTTTGGCATACTTCCTGAAATTCTGTAATAAATTGTCTAAGTGCTTTTGGGTCTTTTGCATATGCACAAAATGTATCTGCTTCTGGGTCAAATGCAATACAATGCTCTAATTCTTTGCAGCATTCTTCTAAAAATACAGTTGCTAAGCTTGTCCAATCATATCCATTGCCTTCAAAGCCTTCTTCTGCACGCAAATCAAACACATCTTGTAAATAATTTCCAACAGACAAGCAAACAGAATAGCTATCTTTTCCTTCTGCCCAGAAAAACGGTTGTATTTCTTCTTTGAATTTTTCCATATCTGCAAAAATAGGCATATCTTTTGTGTACTGTTCTTTCATCTGTATTTCCTCCAATACTTTTTCTTTACAAGCAGCTAACAACACTTGTATCTCATTGTTTTCATTGTCCAATTTTTCCGCTTCTTGTGCCGCTTCCAATGCTGTTTCATAATGTTTGCTGTGATACAATGCAAATGCAACACGATAAGCCCACATAGGGTCTTTTTTGCCCATAACATATGTCAGTTGTAAAATCTGCAATGCTTCTTGATATTTACCAAGATTGTTTTTTGCTCTTGCCAAATAACACAACATATCATAATTTTGTTCTGTGATGGGCATTTCTTCAATCAAACGTTCAATTTCTGCATGGTCATTTTGATGATGCAAACGATTGATTTTCTTTTCTATAAATTTTTCTGTTGGCTGCAACAGTTGTGTAAAAAATGCGATTGTTTTTTCGCATACTTCACAAAATCCGATTGCATCTTCATCATTTGGACTTAATCGCAAAACCTCTTGAAATGCTGCATATGCTTGTTTTTTATATTCCAGCTGTTCTTCAATAGTACCATCTTTGTAATAATACGCATACCCTATGCGATAATACCACAATTCGTCATTTCTGCCCATTTGTTTGACGGACTCCAAATATTTGATTGCATCATCATATCGTTCCAAATTATTGAATGCTCTTGCTAATTGACAAGTTAAATCATAATTCAATTCTTTGGGCGGCAATGATATCAATTTTTCAACAATATTTTCATACTGTCCAGACACATGCCAATAATGCAAATTTTCTGCCAAAGATGGTGCCGACATATCCTGACACGCATTTTCTCTTTGTATATCTACAACATGAGAAATCCCAATTTCCCCCATTTTATCCAACAATTCTTCTGCACCATGATTGATTTTATAAGACAATTCATTATCATATAATGGTATCAACTGATAAAAATTCACATCATCACCATTTGGCAGCACGCAAACCTGTGCTTCATTGCCCAGTGCTTGTGGAGAAAGCAATATACTGCTTGTGAATGCTGTATTTTCTGCATATGGCATACCATTTGATATTGTGTGTCCCCAGCCAAACCATGTTTGCTCCATTTTTGGCAGTCTTGCAATGGTTTTCAAACAACGAATGGGCCAATACCAATTTTCATCATCAGAATTTATTTTCCAATCAGGCGGCAAACAAATCGCAATTTCTGCCCGTTCCAATTTGCTTTCTTTCAATTCTTTTGGTACATGCATCACATATGCCCCCATACCCATTGTAACCAAAGTATAATAATTTCGTTGTGCAGAAGGTGGTACAACACAAATATCAATATGCAAATCTGGAGAAACCAACTCATGCAAAACATATTCAAATTCTCCAAAATATTTTGTAATATGCTTTTCCACACATTCCATTTCTTCTTCTGTATAATAATCGCTCATATTGTCCATTTCCTCTCGTTCTTTTTTACACATTTCCAAAAACATATGACAATCTTCTGCTATACTTTGTGGTGGATTTAATTTCAGGCTTTTTGAAAATGCTTTTTCTGCTTTTTCATATTCTCCACTATAATACAATGCAAATCCCATTCTGTATTGCCATTTTGGTGTATTTTCGCCATTTTTTTTGATTTTTTGCAAAATTGCAATGGCTTTTTCATATTGTTGTGTATTATTGTATGCCACAGCCAACTGCCCCAATATTTCATCATCTTGTTTTTCTTTTGGGAACGCCATAATGGCATTGACAATTTTTTGATGTTCTCTTGTATCATACCATTTTTCAATTTTTTCTAATAACTCTTGTTTTGACCATGTTGCAGTATCCATATCATCTGCATCTTGTTTGGCAATCCATGGCAGTATTGCTGTATCAAAACCACCAATTTCTACAACACGCATACCACATAACATCGCACCAAATGCATGTTCACAATCCCAACTACAATGCAATCCAATGCCAATATAGGGATTTCCGTTTTTTTCTAAATTATAAATTTGTATAAATGTGGGGGTTGTATATTGGTAAAAATCTGCTGGTTTTTCTATATGCGGCATATCTTGTTCATATATTTCTAAATATGCATCATATTCTGCAAACAATTTTTCAAATATCACATCTATCAAGCCCATAAAATTTTCGATTACCATATCATATGCTTTTTTCTGTGTTTGAGAAAATGCTTGTAATATTTCTGTTGCCTCTACATCAAAAGAAAGTGTGACATCTTCCAATTCAGGAAATAACCGTTCCCATTCCTCCAACAAAATAGACTGCTCACAAACGCCTTCTTCTATTTCAAAATCAGCAATTTGTAATTTTTCACTTGGTCGCATCAAACCACTCCCTTTTTAATCCCACCAAAAATACCAAACGGTTGATGTTGCCAAGCAATCTGCCAGCCAGCCAACAGTACCATCGCCACCAGATTGTTCTACAATATCACAACAAAATAGATACTGTTCCAATGCCAATTCTTTTGCACACGCCACACCCACAGGTGTTTTGACATAACATTCCAACTGGTCACTGGTAATGACTGCTGGTATTGCACCATATGTTTCATACCAATGTTTACACACTGCCATCAAAGCCTCTGTATTGGGGCACTCATTCCAATTACCAAAAGGCACATAAGCAAATACTTCCCATGGATTTTTCACAGGAATTTTAGCCAAAATCAAAGGATATGTTTCTTGGTCTTCATAATTCCAATATGATAGAAAACGGTCTAATGTTTCTCCATTTTCGACTTCTCCCATCACTTCTTCAAAATCCATATTTTCTTCTTCATATAATTCTTTTCTCTCTGCTAATTTTGTTTCAAAAAACATCTTTTTTGCATCAGGCAATTTTGCTGTCAACATCTGTTTACGATATGCCGCAATCACTTCTTTGTCTTGTTGCCAATCTTCCAATCCTGCATTGATGTACACCATATCTAATAAATTATCATCTACCCTTATCAACACTGGCACATATCCTTTTGTTTTACCTTCTTCTAATGCGTTTTTGTATGCCTCCCAAATCTGTGTATCATCTTCCATTTCTTCCAAATATTCGCAAGGACAATCCAAATATGCTATCATTGCTTGTACCATTTCTTTTTCCATTGTAATTCTCTCCTTTTATGTTTGTTGATGGTGCATTGCTGCCACATGACAATGTTTACAAATGTGTATATATAATGTTCCTTCTGCCATACCATCTTCTAATGTATCCCATTGTATCTGTGCCAAATATGTCATAGGCTTGCCACAATCGGGGCATTCTGGATAATAAAAATCATCCAACCAATTTGCAAAACCGCCTATGGTATTCTCATATTCTGAAAAAGCACCATAAAACACAGATTTTGGTTTTGCCACAACGCCATAAGTATTATTTGTCAAATTTGCATATTCTTCTGGCTCAAATGCAAAGTTATCTCCTTCTGCATTTGGTATTGGTTCGCTTTCTCCTTGCAATGTAAATCTACTATATGCTGGCCATTGATATGCCACACAACTTGGACAACAGGTTGCCGTAATGATACCATCCACACCTAAAAAACGCAGACTTTGTTCTTTTCCGTCCAAAACCAATATATCTACATATTTTCCACCACAATGTGGACACATATCTTCTCTTGCTTTTGCAATCTGCCCTGCTTTTTTATTACCGCCTTTTTCCATACAAATACAATTTTCAAAAAACAATATCTGCCGATTACCTGCTTTGTCAAATGTCCAACCACCATATTGTGCATATACAGATGGTGGTACATAAAGCTCTTTTTGCCATTGTTTTGGATTTTGTTCTAATTTTTGCAATGCTTGTAACGACTTTTCACCCCCACACATTGCCAAACAACATAACAAATCTGCTCCTTCATGGGCTTCTTCTACCTGCTCCAATGCCGTTATCAATGCATTTTCCACTGCTTCTGATGCATGATAAAACACTTCTGGCATATCATAAACTTTTTGTTTGATTGCTGCATTTGCCATTTTTTCCATATCTAAAAGCCCCAGTTGCAAACCCATACGGCATTGTGTATATGCTGGTTTTTTGTAATTTCCTATATCCTGCAAATGTTCTAATAGTTCTTGTTGGTTTAATACAAATGTTTCTTCTTCTGTTTTTTCTTCACATTCCCGACAAATGCCATCCTTGTACATTTCTTTACCGCATTTTTTGCAATGATACATAAAATCCTCCTTTTTTCAATTACAAAAGATATGCTTTTTGCCAGCCATTTTCCCACGTGCCTTCCACACACACACCCTTATCCAATTTGATAATATCATCATCTGCCAATTCTGCAAGCAAAAATAAAATCACACCATTTTGCTTGATACAAATCTTAGAAAATACGGTTGTATCTGCAAAATCACCATACCATTTATTTTGCAGTTGTTCTGTTGCAAAATCATAAGCATTTGCTTCCCACTGTGCCGCTTCCATCGTCAAATTTTGTATCAAATTTGCCGCCTTGTGCATATCTTTTTCATCATTTGCAAATATACAACCATCCACCCAAACTTCTTGCCAAGAAATCTTGCACACAAATTTTTGTTTTTGTTCGATATATTCCAATCCATGAAATATGATATGCTTTTGTTGCAATATCTGTTTCATTTGTTCCAGCATAATGTTCCTCATTTCTCATTATATATAACGTTTTTCACACGACGCACAAATTCAAAATCCCCATTACAATTCGTTTCATCAAGCAAGTCTTTCAACATAATTTCATCTGCATAGTAAGGAGAGGATGCCAAATATGTCATCATCACCATACCACCACAGCAACTACAACCACCATCGCCACCTTTTGCACCCAATCCATCAGCAATCAATTCCATACAATAGGAGTCATCTCCAATAACAATTCCAAAGAAATTCGGCTTTTGCAAATCACCTTTTGTATGAATCTCAAAATATTCTTCATCATCTTCATCATCTTCTTTATCAACTACAATATATGGCTCCATATCATCTCCCCACGGAAATAACGTTCGTTTACCACCACTTGCCAAATACTCCCATTCGTCCATAGTTGGCAGACGAAATCCGCCTTCTTTTTCTATCATATCACAAACCTGTTTTTTATTCACTTTATGATAAATTGCCAGCTGTAATCCATCTTCTGTCTTTTTTGCGCGAAAATTTGCCCAATGCATCATATTGCAATCCATTGTTTTTGCTTTTTCCCATTCTTTTGCAAATGTCGTTTGTACACGCACATCTTCTTCTTGAACAATTTCCCAACCAATCTCCATAATTCTTCTTTCTACCAACATGGGAGCAATGGTGGCTTGTCTAATATCTGACGTAATGCTTTTCAAATATGTTTCCACATCATCTTCTATGTAAAATTCTTCCAATTCTTCTTGCCATAACTTTTGTGTTCTTTCTGTCATACCATTTACAAAACCATTCCAACCCAATGTCACACAATCCCCTGGCACAAATACAAATTCACTATCTTGGTATGTATAAATTGCTGTTGTGGTTTCCAGCTCCCAGCAAGAAAATGTTTCCATATGCTGATAAATCATATCATTTTGTTTCCCAATTTCTTTCAAAATCATTTCTTTTTCTTGTTTGGATAATGTTTGCCATATAGGTCGCATCAATTTTTCACAATATTGCATAAATACCATCCTTTCTTACACTTCTCTCTTTTCGTCTGTGTACAATATCCGAATATAGTCTGTATCTCTTGTATCCATATCTCCCAAATAACAACGTTCCATTTCCGGCACTATTTCATATGCTTTTTTTAGTATTTCTTTTGTTTCATCACAAGGATATTCCAAATAATCATGATATGCTTGTATACATTTTTCATGTGCTGTTTGTTCTTTCATAATACGTTTTCGTAATTCCAAAATACTTGCTTTTTTGTCTTTTACGGATACAGAATGTATATCTTTTTCAAACAACACACACCCCAAATCTGGAATATGCACCCATTCATTTTTATTTGGTTTGACACAAAGTATTTTTTCATCAAACATTTTTTCGATTTCTTCCCAAGTATAATATTTTTCTTGCAAACCTATTTGCAACATACCATCTTCATAAACCGATAACATTATCAGATACAATTTTCCATTTTCTCTATAAAAAATATAGCACTTATCACCATCGATTGTGCTATAACCCATTTCATGTTTCAAGCGAAACGGTGTAAACTCTGCTGTAAATTTCACATGATGGTTTTTCCATTTTTCCACTTCTCTTTTTGTTGTACGATACAAATTTTGCATTTCTGGATTAAGTGATTTTACCACATCTTTGATATGGTTGTAATAGCCTGCTTCGTTATACAGCCATTGTGCCTCTTGTATCACAAAATTTCCCAGCTGAAAAATACTCAGTGACTTGCCCACAGGTACAGATGGCACAACACATTGTCTTTTCAATTCATCTTCAAATTGCCACAAATCATTTTTGTGCCAGCAGTTGACCACACCATCTTCATATACACCAAACAAGCTCAAAAAATAACTACCATTTTTGATAATGCCATTTACCACTGTACCTTCTATTCTTTGTCTGCGATATACTTTATTCATGCAAAATTCCCCTTCCTAATAACAAAAAAAGCTCTCCGCTTCTGCGAAGAACTTTTGTTTTCTACACAGTCTAAACGGATTTTATATAGCAAAAAATACCATTATTTTTGTGT